>JAAAPG010000046.1 GCA_009908405.1 Alphaproteobacteria bacterium
TCCGCCTCTCGGAACGGGCCTTGTTGCGGCTCTGGCGCGGGCGCTTCGGGTTTGCGCAACCGCTTCAACCCGTAAGCATAGGCCGCGCCCAAGGCGACAACCCCGCCCAGCACCAGCCAGGGCCGCACATCGCCGCCGGTGGCCACGCGAATGGGCGTGCCTTGGGGCAGAACAAGCTGCGCGATCACGACCGCCAGATAGACCAGCCCGATCATGATGAACCGCGCGCGCTTGGGGGTTTTCATGACGTGGCCCAGCACCCACAGGCCCGCCACCAGGACCAGAACCAATCCCATCAGCGCACCCCGGTTGAACCATAGCCACCCGCGCCGCGTGGCGTTTCGGGCAGGGTGTCGGTGCAGGTGAACCGCGCCTGCACCACCGGGGCAATCACGATCTGCGCAATCCGCATGCCGTGTTCGATGGTGAAGGGCGCGTCACCCAGGTTCTGCACGATCACCCCCAACGGCCCGCGATAATCGCTGTCGATGGTCGCGGGCGCATTGGGCAGGGTCAGCCCGTGTTTGAGCGCAAGGCCAGAGCGCGCGCGGATCTGCATCTCGTACCCTTGCGGAATGGCGCAGGCCAGCCCGGTTGGCACCAGCACCCGCGCCATGGGCGGCAGCACCAGACCGGTCGCGCGGTCCTGTTCGTCCAGATTGGCGCGAAGATCGGCCCCGGCGGCCCCGGCGGTGGCATAGGCGGGCAGGGGCACGGTCGGGTCGGCCTCTGGCAGGTAGTGGAACAGGATTTCAGTCATGCCAAAGCCTTTGCAATCCGCTGCGCCAAACGCGCCGCCACGTCGGATTTCGCCATGCGCGGCCACTCCTCTACCCCGTCGGCGGTAATCAGGTGCACCGCGTTTTCCGGCCCGCCCATGATGCCCGTGTCAACCGACACATCATTGGCCATGATCCAGTCACAGCCCTTGCGCGCGCGCTTGGCGGTGGCGTGGTCGATCACATTCTCTGTTTCGGCGGCAAACCCCACCACCAGCGCGGGGCGCCGCGCGTGCTGCGATAGCGTGCGCAGAATGTCGGGGTTCTCAATAAATTCAAGCATGGGAAGCCCTTGCGCGGTTTTCTTCATCTTCTGACCGGCGGCATTGGCCACCCGCCAATCGGCCACGGCGGCGGTCATGACAGCGGCGTCGACGGGCAGTGCGGCCTCTGCCGCTGCCAGCATTTGCAGCGCGGTTTCCACGCGCACCACCGTCACGCCCACGGGCGGCGGCACCTGCGCCGGACCGGTCACGAACACCACATCCGCGCCCAGATCGCGCAACGCCACCGCGATCGCCGTGCCCTGCGCGCCAGAGGACCGGTTGGCAATGTAGCGCACCGGGTCGATGGGTTCATGCGTGGGGCCGGATGTGACCAGAATGCGCTTTCCCGACAGCATGGGGGGCCTTTCCATAAGGGGTGCCACAGGGATAGCGGGTCGCGCGACCGGGCAAAAGCCCTATTGGAACGCTGCGCACGGGTCGTCGCGGTCCACCGCATCGGTGACGATCCAGAAATCCGTCAATGCGGGGTCGGGGGCTGCATCTTCGTATTGTCCCAAGCTCAGGGTCGCAACCTCTGGCGCGGCCAAAGCCAGCGCGGCGGGCGCGCCCCAGTCGCGGCGCACATGTCCGGTCCCGGTGATCACGACGACCGGCCCGCCCGTGTCGCGGAGCGCCAGTTCCGCCACGCGCGCCAATTCGGCATCGCGCAGGCGCTGCACCGCGACCATGCCGGGCAACAGGTTGGCGGGCAGGGCGTTGCAATGCGCTTCGGCTTGCAGGGTTTCGCGCGCGGCCTGTTCGGTTTCGGGCAGGGGTGTATCCAGCGCGAAGCGCGCGGCGTCCCCCGCGAAAACCTGCGCCACGGGCTGTTCGAACACCGCGCGGGCCTGCGCGCGGGGGACCGCCGCACCATAGATGCGCGCGGTCGGGGCGGCTTCGAAAATCGGGTAGTAGATGGCGAAATCGGGCCAGCCGGACCCGTCCCATGCCAGCGCGTCGGCCAAGGTCTCGGCGCTGTCCCATGTAGCGGGCGCGTTGGCCGCCTGCGCGTCGGTCAGCATTTCGAACACCATGGCGGTCGGCTGTATCGCCGCGATCGCGCGGGCCTGGTTCAGGTGATGTCCGGGGTGGTCATGTACCTCGCCCAGGAAAAACACGCTTGCGCCGGGCAGGCTGTCCAACCTGTCCGGCGCGATCTGTTCGGCCTGCGCGGGCAAGGCCAGCGCGGCACCAAGGAGCATCCATTTCATGCGAGGAAGTTCAACACTTCCTTGGACTGGTTCTCAAGGCTCTTGCGCATCTTCTGGAACGCCGCCGCTTCCAATTGGCGCACCCGTTCTTTCGAGAGGCCCAACTCGTCCCCCAGGGATTCCAGCGTGCGCGGGTCGGCGCGCAGCTTGCGTTCGCGCACGATGAAACGTTCGCGTTCGCTGAGCCCCTGAAGCGCGGTCAACAGCCACTCGCGCAGTTGTTCCGTGTCATGCGCGTGTTCCACTCCGACAGAAGCTTGCTCGCTGTCATCTTCCAGCACCTCGATCCACTCGCGGCCATCCTCGTCGCTGGATTGCATCGCGTTCAGCGAATAGTCAGACCCGGACAGGCGGCCTTCCATCATCTCGACATCGTGCAGGGGCACGCCGACTTCACGCGCAACCATTTCACGCAACTGGTGCGGGTCCAGCGTTTCACCGCGCGCGATGGCTTCACGCTCGAACTTGGCCTGAACGCGGCGCAGGTTGAAGAACAACGACTTCTGGCTGCTGGTGGACCCGGTGCGCACCATGGACCAGTTGCGCATGACATAGTCCTGGATGCTGGCCTTGATCCACCACACTGCATAAGTCGAGAACCGCACGCCACGATCCGGGTCGAACTTGTCCGCGGCTTTCATCAGGCCAAGGCCGGCTTCCTGGATCAGGTCATTCATCGGCGCGCCGTAGCGGCGGAACTTGCCCGCCATGGAAATCGCCAACCGCATATACGCGGTGATCAGCCGGTGCAGCGCGGCCTCGTCCCGGTGGTCGCGCCACGCATAGGCCAGCTTCAATTCGGTTTCCGCATCCAGCAATTCGGCCTTCATGGCCTGACGCGAAAACTTGCGGTCGTCACTGAAATCGAGTGCCATTGTTTCCCCCGGCTGTGTACTTTCTTTGCATGTGTTACGCGGTGGTTGCGTCACCGGTTCACTTTTCCCCTGCGGCAGCCTGCCGCAGGGAGCAACACGCTTGCGTGAGCGGTCCATGTCCTGGGCGCGTTAACCAGTTGGAAACCAGTTTCGCGTTAACCTTTGGCGGTCAACCGGGGTGGGTCATGGTCGCACGCGCATTCACAGTCGCTTTCGAGGGGATCGAGGCTCGCCTGATCGAAGTGCAATGCGCGCTGTCACCCGGCCTGCCATCGTTCCAGATTGTCGGCCTGCCCGACAAGGCGGTGTCCGAGGCGCGCGAACGGGTGCGCGCGGCGCTGGGCGCGCTGTCCATCGCGCTGCCGTCAAAGCGGATCACCGTGAACCTGTCCCCCGCCGATATCACCAAGGAAGGGTCGCATTTCGACCTGCCCATCGCCATGGCGCTGCTTGCCGCGCTGGACATTCTGCCAGCCGAGGAGGTGGCGCAGACCGTGGCGCTTGGCGAATTGTCGCTGGATGGCGCGTTCGTGCCGGTGGTCGGGGCCTTGCCCGCCGCCATGGCCGCCGCCGAAGCGGGGTTCGCCTTGGTTTGTCCCGCGCCCTGCGGGCCAGAAGCGGCCTGGGTTGATGCCACACGGGTGATTGCGCCCGAAACCTTGTCGCAACTGATCCGCCATTTCACCGGCCAAGCGCCGCTTGCCCCGGCCAAACCGGGCGAGGTGACGGGCGACACCGGCGGGCGCGACTTGTTCGACGTGAAAGGGCAGGAACGCGCCAAACGCGCCTTGGAAATCGCCGCCGCCGGGCGCCACCACATGCTGATGGTCGGCCCGCCGGGGTCTGGTAAATCCATGTTGGCCGCGCGGCTGGCGGGGATCTTGCCGTCACTGTCGCCGGGCGAAGCCTTGGAAACCTCGATGATCCATTCCATCGCCGGGCTGTTGGACGAAGGCGGCATTTCCCGCGCGCGCCCCTACCGCGAACCGCATCACACGGCCTCGGTCGCGGCCATCGTGGGGGGCGGCAAAGGGGCCAAACCGGGCGAAATTTCGCTGGCCCATAACGGCGTGCTGTTCCTGGATGAATTCCCGGAATTCCCCCGAGCAGTGCTCGAAACCCTGCGCCAACCCATCGAGACCGGCGAAGTCGTCGTCGCCCGCGCCAACGCGCATGTCCGCTACCCTTGCCGGTTCCTGCTGGTGGCCGCCGCCAACCCCTGCAAATGCGGCTACCTGGCCGACCCGCACCGCGCCTGCGCCCGCGCGCCCGCCTGCGGCGAGGATTACATGGGCCGCATTTCCGGCCCGCTGCTGGACCGGTTCGACCTGCGGGTCGAAGTGCCGCCGGTGGGGTTGGCCGATCTGGACCTGCCCGCGACGGGAGAGGCATCGTGCGACGTGGCGGCGCGTGTGACCCGCGCGCGCGGCGCTCAGGCCGCGCGCTATGCGGGGCGCGGTGTGGTGCGGGTGAATGCCGATGCCGAAGGCGCGCTGCTGGAAGAGATCGCCGCGCCCGATACAGAAGGTCGCACCCTGCTGACCCGCGCTGCCGACCGTCTGGGTCTCAGCGCGCGCGGGTATCATCGGCTGTTACGGGTGGCGCGCACGATTGCCGATCTGGACGGGTCCGACGCCGTGCGCGCGCCGCATATGGCCGAAGCGATCAGCTTTCGGCTGATGGGGGCGGACCAGCCTGCGCGCGTATGAAATTGGCCGCATCGGACAGGGACGCGCGCGCCTCTGGCAGCCAGCCGTGGAAATACTGCCAGACATGCGGCAGGTTGCCCGATTCCTGCAATGTCACATCCACGCCCTGCGCGCGCAGATGTTGCACCATGCGGGTGGAATCGGAATGCAGGATTTCGGTCCGCGCGACCTGTATCAGCACCGGCGGCGCGCCGATGAACGTGCCGTATAGCGGCGAGATACGCGGGTCACGCGGGTCGGCCCCTTGCAGCACGCGGTCGCGCAGATTTTCCAGTCGCGAGATCGGCAGCAGGATTTCGCTTCGCGCGTTGCGCGTGATGGACGGGCCTTCGAACGCGAAATCGGTGAAGGGCGAGAAGGCGAAAAGCGCCTTGGGCCGGGGTTGGCCGGTTGCGCAAAGATGGCCCAGCAAGGCCAAGGCCAAACCGCCGCCTGCCGAATCGCCGCCCAAGATGATCTGCTCGGGTGCATGGCCCTTGGCGACCAAAGCGCGCCATGCGGTCAAGGCATCGTCAAAAGCCGCCGGGAACGGGTGTTCGGGGGCCAGGCGGTAATCGGGCAGGCAAACTTCCAGCCCGGTCTTGCGCTTCAGGTTGGCTGCGAGGGCTGCATGGGTGCGCGGGTTGCCCATGACATACCCGCCGCCGTGCAGGTACAGAATGACGGCCGCGCCGGGGGTGGGCAGGGCGGTCCAGAGCGCAGGAACACGGCCCAGGCTGTCAGAGGTGAAGCTGGTATAAGGCCGCCCGCGCGCGTTCAGCCATGCGCCGCGTTCGAACCATTTGCGCGCGGCCACGCTATCGGGCTGCCGTGCCAAGGAGCGGCGCGCAACCCGGCGCAGGAACACGCGCAGGATTTTGAGCTGCCAACTCATGCAGCCGCGCGCTTGGCTTCGATCGCCTCCCATATCAGCGCCGCGCCGTTGGTGCCGTCGAACCGTTCCAGCTCTTGCAGGCCGGTCGGCGAGGTCAGGTTGATTTCCGTCAACCAGTCGCCGATCACGTCGATCCCGACAAAAATTTGCCCCTTCTCGCGCAGCAGCGGGCCGATGGCGGCGCAAATCTCGCGGTCGCGGTCGGTCAATTCGACCTTCTCGGCGCGCCCGCCGACATGCATGTTCGACCGGGTTTCCCCCTCCGCGGGCACGCGGTTGATGGCACCGATGGGGTCACCATTGACCAGAATGATCCGCTTGTCGCCCTTGGTCACGGCGGGCAGGTATTTCTGCACGATCAGCGGCTCGTTATTGATGCCGGTGAACAATTCGTGCAGCGAGGCGAGGTTGCGATCATTCGCATCCAACCGGAACACGCCCGCGCCACCATTGCCGTAAAGCGGCTTCAGGATAACGTCGCCATGTTCGGTCTTGAACGCGCGAATGGTGGCCAGATCGCGCGCGATCATGGTGGGCGGCGTCAGGTCGGGAAAGCGCAAGACCAGCAGTTTTTCGGGGTAATTGCGCACCCAGAAAGGGTCATTTACCACCAACGTTCGCGGGTGGATCATGTCCAGCAGATGCGTACTGGTGATATAGCCCATGTCGAAGGGCGGGTCTTGTCGCAGCCAGACCACATCGACCGTGCCAAGGTCCAGTTCCTGAACCGGGCCAAGTGTGGCGTGATCGCCGTGGACTCGCTGCAAGCTGGCTGCCTGCGCTTGCGCCAATACGCGCCCTTCGCGGTAGCAAAGCTTGTCCGGGGTGTAGACAAACACCTCATGCCCGCGCGCCTGCGCTTCCAACGCGATGCGAAAGCTGCTGTCGCCGTCGATATTGACGGCGGCGATCGGGTCCATCTGAAAGGCCACGCGTAGCGCCATATCATGCATCCTGTGCCAAACTGCGGTTTAGCTTTAGATGGACGAGGATCCGACGTGTTGCAATGGCAGGCCGTCACGGCCAGAGCGCATTTTCCATGATCGCGACTTCGCCTTGGGCATTGACCAGAGCAAGATCGAACCGTGTTTCGGTCAATTGCCCCTTGGGTTGTCCGCCCAGAAATTCGGATGCGGCCGCGAACAGGCGCGCGACCTGGCGTTGTCCCAGCCTTGCGCGTGCCGCATCGAAGCTGCGGCTTTTCTTGACCTCGACGAAGATGATGTCCTCGCCGCGCCCAAGCACCAGATCAATTTCGCCGCCGCGTCCACGGTAGCGCCGTTCCAAAAGCCGATAGCCCTTCGCCGCATAGTCGCGCAAAACGCCGTCTTCGGCAGCCAGTCCGGCAAAGTGGTTGCGGGCATGATTCATGTGTCTTTATCCTTTGCAAGGGCGGCTTGATAAACATCCCGACGCGGCAGCCCCAAATCGCGCGCCACATGCGCCGCGGCTTCCTTGACCGACATGTCGCGCAAGGCGGCGTCGAGCGCAGCGTCCAATGTCGCGGCATCCGCCACGCGGACGGGCGCGCGATCCACGACCAGAACGATTTCCCCTTTCAGGTTACGCTCGGCCAGTTCCAGTGTCATGTCCCCCAGCCGCATGCGCAAGACTTCTTCGTGACGCTTGGTTAATTCACGGCAAAGTGCCGCCCGTCGATCTTCTCCCAAACATTCGCACAGTTCCGTTAAGAAGCGGTGAATGCGCTTGGGGGATTCGTAGAATATCAAGGTTGCCGGGATTTTCGCGGCCTCGGCCAGCATCTGTCGGCGCGCGCCTGCCTGTGCGGGCGGAAACCCCAGGAAACAGAATCTGTCGCTGGGCAAGCCCGCCACGCAAAGCGCGGCCATGACCGCCGAGGCGCCCGGTGCCGCCAGCACGGTCAGGCCTTCGTCGATCATCGCGCGGGCCAGCCCGAAACCGGGGTCGGACACCAGCGGTGTGCCGGCTTCGGATGCATAGAGCACGGATTGTCCCGCGCGCACGGCCTCCAGCAACCTGGGGCGCATCTGCGCGCCGTTGTGGTCGTGATAGGGCAGCACCCGCCGCCCGTTCAGCGCCACGCCGTGCAGGTCCATCAGGCGGCGCAGGCTGCGCGTGTCTTCCGCCACAAGCACGTCGCAGCCTTCCAGCAGGTCAAGCGCGCGCAGCGTGATGTCGCGCGCGGCCCCGATGGGGGTTGCGATCAGGTGCAGGCCGGGGGGGATGGCGGGCATTGCAAGGGAGCCTTCGAAGCGGTGTCTGCCCCTTGTGCCCTGACTGGGGCGTTTACTTCAAGCGCGCGCTTGCGTAATCTCTGGTCGAAACAGGCGCGTTCAGGAGTAGACAGGACATGTGGAGTAAGCTGATCGGGCGGCGTCGTGTCGCTGGGGCAATCTTGGCGGCGATGGTTGTTGCGGGATGCGAAGGTGGACTCGGTCCGATCGGGTCCGGGTCCGGGTCCGGGGTCGATCCTGACCGTCCGGTGACCGTTGCGTTACTGGTGCCCGGCGGGTCCGGGGATCAAGGGCGCAACGTGCTTGCGTCCAGTCTTGAAAATGCAGCGCGGCTGGCCGTATCCGATCTGCAAGGCGCGCAAATCGACCTGCGCGTCTACCAGACGGCGGGTGATGCCGGTCGCGCGGCGTCGGTTGCACGGCAGGCCGCCAGCGACGGGGCCAGGATCATCCTTGGTCCGCTGTTCGCCGACGCCGCCCGGGCGGTTGGTGCATCGGTCGCGCCGACCGGGTTGAACGTGTTGAGCTTCTCGAACAACCCGTCGGCGGCGTCACGCAACGTGTTCCTGTTGGGGCCGATGTTCGAAAATACCGCGACCCGGCTGATGAGTTTCGCCAGTGCGCAAGGCAAGGGCCGGGTGATGCTGGTGGCCGAAGAGAATCAGGCTGGGCGGGTTGCCACGGCGGCGGTGCGCCAGGCGGCGGCGCGCAGCGCGGCGGAATTGGTCGCGGTGCAGAGCTACCCGTTCTCGCAGCAAGGTGTCGTCCAGGCCGTGCCGCAGATCACGGCGCAGGCCCGTTCCAGCAATGCGCAGACGGTTTTGTTCACCGCCGGGTCCGAGGGGGCCTTGCCCATGCTGGCGGAGCTTTTGCCACAAAACGGCCTGTCGCCGCAGACCTTCCAGTATGCCGGGCTGACGCGGTGGGACATCCCCGCGGCCACGATGCAACTTTCCAGCTTGCAAGGGGGCTGGTTTGCGCTGCCAGATCCCGGACTGACCCGCCAGTTCGACGCGCGCTACCAAGGCACCTACGGTGAAGCGCCGCATCCGGTCGCCTCGCTTGGCTATGACGCCGTCGCGGCGGTGGGTGCGCTGCTGCGCCAGGGCGGGTCCGATGCGCTGAGCGCGCGGCGGATCACCCAAGGATCGGGCTTTGCCGGTGTGACCGGGGTGTTCCGTTTCCGCGCCGACGGCACGAATGAGCGCGGCCTTGCGATTGCCGAGATCCGCGATGGCGAAAGCGTGGTCATCAGCGCGGCGCCGCGCAGCTTCGGCGGGGGTGGATCCTGAGTTTGCCCCTTGCGACATTCGCGACCTACCCGCCCGAAACGGTGGGGTTTGGCCCTTTCGCGTGCGATGAGATCCTTGACCTGGACGCCGTGCAAAACACCGTCGCGGCCGCCCTTGACGGGTTGGGCACCGCGCGCGAGAAACGCGGCGCCCTGGTGTCGGTGCTCAGGACGTCGCTGTCGGACGGCCAGGCCCGGCTGGAGGCGCTGTACCGCGCCCATCCGCGTGACGCGCGCGACTTTACCGCCGCGAATTCCTGGCTGATCGACAGCGTTGTGATCGCCGCGCTGGACGCTGTGCAAGCGCAGATGCACCCGAATCCCAACCCGTCTGACGGCGAACGCATCGCCACGCTTGCGGTCGGGGGGTATGGCCGGGCCGAAATGGCGCCGCACTCCGACATCGACCTATTGTTCCTTGTGCCCTGGAAGGTCACGGGCTGGGTGGAACAGGTGATCGAGTCGATGCTTTACGTGCTGTGGGATCTGAAGCTGAAAGTGGGTCACGCCAGTCGCACGGTTGATGAATGTCTGCGACTTGGCAAGGACGATATCACCATTCGCACCGCGCTGCTGGAGCATCGCTTCCTGCACGGCAACGCGGCGCTGGCCCAAACCCTGCGCACGCGGCTCTGGTCCGAGCTTTTCGCCAAGACCCATGCCGATTTCGTCGAGGCCAAGCTGGCCGAACGCGCCGCGCGGCTGGGCAAGATCGGCAATCAGCGCTACTTGCTGGAACCCAACGTGAAGGAAGGCAAGGGCGGCCTGCGCGACCTGCAAACCCTGTACTGGATCGCCAAGTATATCCACGAGGTGGACCAGGCCCATGAGCTGGTTGCGTTGGGCTTTTTCCGGCCCGAGGAATACGAGGCGTTCCGCGAGGCAGAGACCTTCCTTTGGGCGGTGCGCTGCCACATGCACCACATCGCGGGGCGCCCGGTCGAGCAACTGACCTTCGACATCCAGGTCGGCGTGGCCGAGCGCATGGGCTATACCGACCATGGCGGGCGACGCGGGGTCGAGCATTTCATGCAAAGCTACTTCCGCAACGCCACCCGCGTGGGCGAGCTGACCCGCATCTTCCTGACGGAACTGGAAGCGCGCCATGTCAAGCGCGAGCCGCTGCTGCGCAACTTCCTGAACCGGCGCAAGAAAATGCGCCACAGCCTGCGCGTGGTTCAGAACCGGCTGGACATAGAGGACGAGGTCGCCTTCCTGTCCGACCCGCTGAACATGCTGCGCATCTTCGAGGAAGCGCTGGTCACCGGCTACCTGATGCACCCCAACGCCATGCGGCTGGTCGCGGCCAACCTGCACCTGATCGATGCGAAACTGCGCGCCGAACCCGAAGCGCGCAGGATTTTCCTGCGGCTGCTGCTGAAGCACGGCAACCCGGAACGCGCCTTGCGGCGGATGAACGAGCTTGGCGCGCTGGGCGCTTTCATCCCCGAATTCGAGCCGATCGTGGCGATGATGCAATTCAATGTCTACCACCATTACACGGTGGATGAGCACACGATCCAATGCGTCAGCACCCTGGCGCAGATCGAGCGCGAGGAGCTGGAAGAGGAACTGCCCATCGCCTCGCGCATTTTGCGCGACGGGGTCAACCGGCGGGTGCTGTATGTGGCCCTTCTGGTGCATGATATCGGCAAGGGCCGGCCAGAGGATCATTCCGTGCTGGGCGCGCAGATCGCGCGGCGGATCGCGCCCGCGCTGGGCCTGAAACGCGCCGAATGCGACACCGTCGAATGGTTGGTGCGCTACCATCTGCTGATGTCCGACACCGCGCAGAAGCGCGACATTTCCGACCCGCGCACGGTGCGCGACTTTGCCAAGCTGGTGAAGACCCGCGAACGCTTGGACCTGCTGACGGTGCTGACCGTCTGCGACATTCGCGGCGTCGGGCCGGGGACGTGGAACAACTGGAAAGCGCAACTCTTGCGCCAGCTTTACCGCGAAACCGCCCATGCGCTGGAAAACGGGCTGGAAGACCTGAACCGCGAGAACCGCTCGGACGAGGCCAAGCGCGCGTTGCGCGCGGTGCTGGGCGATTGGCCCGCCGCGGACCGCCGCTCCGAAATGGGGCGGCACTACGCGCCCTACTGGCAAGGCCTGCCCACCGCGACCCATGCCGTGTTCGCCCAGCTTCTGCGCGATGTGACCCCGGCCACCATCCGGGTGGACCTGCATCCCGAACCCGACCGCGACGCGACGCGCGCCTGTTTCGTGCTGTCCGACCATCCCGGCATTTTCGCGCGTTTCGCGGGCGCCTTGGCGCTGGTGGGGGCGAATATCGTCGATGCGCGCACCTATACAACCAAGGACGGCTACGCCACCGCCGCGTTCTGGATACAGGATGCCGATGGGCACCCGTTCGAGGAATCGCGCCTGCCGCGCCTGCGCAAGATGATAGAGCGGACCTTCGCGGGCGAGGTCGTGGCCTCGGAAGCGTTGGAAGACCGCGACAAGGTCAAGAAACGCGACCGCGCCTTCCGCGTGCCGACCAATATCAGCTTCGATAACGAAGGATCGGAGATCTACACCATCATAGAGGTGGATACCCGCGACCGCCCCGGCCTGCTGTTCGATCTGGCGCGCACGCTGGCCGACAGCAATATCTCGATTGCGAGCGCCGTGATTGCCACGTACGGGGTGCAGGTTGTCGATACCTTCTATGTGAAAGACATGTTCGGGCTGAAACTGCACGCCAAACCCAAGCAAGAGGCGCTGGAGCGCAAGCTGCGCGCGGCGATGAAGGCGGGCGCCGACCGCTCGGTCGCCTGACATGGCCCCCATCCGCATGGTCAAGGGCTTCCTGACGGTCGGTCTGTGGACATTGCTGTCCCGCGTGTTCGGCTTTGCCCGCGACATCATGATCGCGGCCTACCTTGGCCCCGGTGCCGTGGCGGACGCGTTTTTCGTGGCGTTTTCGCTGCCCAACATGTTCCGCCGCTTCTTTGCCGAAGGGGCGTTCAACTTCGCCTTCGTGCCGCTGTTTTCCAAGAAATACCAAGCGGGCGAGGGGGCGGAAAGCTTCGCGCGCGATGCGTTCTGGGGCATGGCCGCGCTCTTGACGGTATTCTCTGTGGTTGCGGTCGTGGCGATGCCGCTGCTGGTCTGGGCCATGGCGGCAGGGTTCGCGCAAGACGACCGTTTCGACATGGCGGTTGCTTTCGGGCGCGTGGCGTTTCCGTATATCCTGTTCATTTCACTGACCGCGTTGCTGTCGGGCATGCTGAACGCCGTGGGCCGCTTTACCGCCGCCGCCGCCGCGCCGGTGTTTCTGAACATCATTTTCGTGACCGGCATGGTGGTCGCCGGGGCGCTGGGCTGGCCCATCGGCCCGACATTGGCGTGGTGCGTGCCGGTGGCGGGCGTGGCGCAACTGGCGCTATTGTGGGTCGCGGTGCGGCGCGCGGGCTTTGCCATGCGATATCGGCGCCCCCGGCTGACGCCCGAATTGAAGCGCCTGGCCATCATCGCCGCGCCTGCCGTGCTGGCGGGCGGCGTGGTGCAGATCAACCTGTTGGTGGGCCGCCAGGTCGCCAGCTTTACCGAGAATGCCATTTCATGGCTGAACTTCGCGGACCGGCTGTATCAACTGCCCTTGGGCGTGGTGGGCATTGCCGTGGGGGTGGTGCTGCTGCCCGAACTCTCGCGTCGTTTGGCATCGGGTGATGCGGCGGGCGGCCAGCACAGCTTCAACCGCGGGATGGAGTTTTCGCTGTTCCTGACGGTCCCCTCTGCGGTCGCCTTGGCCGTGATCGGCGCGCCCATCGTGGCGGTGCTGTTCGGGCGCGGTGCGTGGACGGATGCGGACACGGCCGCTACGGCCCTTGCGCTCGCGATCTATGCGCTGGGCCTGCCTGCCTTCGTGCTGCAAAAGGTGCTGCAACCGCTGTATTACGCGCGTGAGGATACCAAGCGCCCGTTTCAATTCGCGCTGACCTCCATGGTGGTCAACGCAGCCGTGGCCATCGGGTTCATGCCCTTGATCGGCTTTGTGGCCGCCGCATGGGCCACCAGCATCGCCGCTTGGGTCATGGTCTGGCAATTGTGGCGCGGCGCGCGCGGCATGGGGCAGGCGGCGCAGATCGACGCGCAGATGCGCCGACGCGCGCTGCGCATTGCGGTTGCCTCGGTCGTGATGGGGGGTGCGCTGTATCTGGGCGCGCAGCCTTTGGCCCCGTATCTGGCCATGCCGGGCTGGCGCTATCTGGCGCTTCTGGCGCTGATCGGCTTGGGCAGTGTCGTCTATCTGGGTCTGGGGCAGGTGATCGGGGCGTACAACGCAAGCGAGATCCGCAACAGCCTGCGCCGCAACCGCTCAGCGCCTGCGCAGCCGGGCAAGGACGGGCCCGTCTAAGCCCCGCGCCAATGCTGCGCCCATGCCAAGCGCGGTCAGGTCGGCCAGCCAGTCCACGCCGCCGCCTGCCATGGCGGTCAACGCCAGCCGCGCGACCACCAGCACGGCGACCATGAACAGCGCCGGGCGCGTGCCGGTCAGCGCCGCATAGGCCCCGGCGAGGGCAAAGATCATCGGGTAGCCGCCGATCAGCCATGCGCCCGGATCGGCCACCAGCCCGAAGGCCACACCGCCCGCCGCCTGCGCCAGCACCAGCAGGACCAACACTTTCACCGAGCCCAGCCGTTCGGCACAGGCCTTGCCCAAGGCGGCGGTAATCACGACCACAAGCGCGGCCTGCATCGGGCCAAGGTGAAAGAAGCCATAGACAAGGTAGCGCCACAGCCCCTCTGCCGGGTAGCGCCCGCTGTCCCACATCCAGCCTTGCAATTCGGGGCTGATGCCGAACAGAACCAGCGCCTGCGCGCGCCAGCCCGCGCTTCCGGCCCAGTTGACCAGCCCATGCGCGCCCGCCCAAAGCACCAGCTCCACACCGGCCACGCCCAGCGTCAGCAGCCACACGGCCCATGGCAGCGGAGTCACGATGGGGGAGGGGCGGGCGTGTTCCATGGCGCGCGGCCTTCGGTTGACCTTGATATCCCCCAAGGCTAAGCGATTGCCAACAGCTTTTCCAGCACGGAGCATCGCCCCCCATGTCCGATACAAGTTTTGCCCCGCGCATCTTTTCCGGCATCCAGCCTTCGGGCGGTTTGACGCTGGGCAATTACCTTGGCGCGCTCAAACGCTTCGTGCAGGCGCAGGATGCGGGCACCGACACCATCTATTGCATGGTGGACCTGCACGCGATCACCGTCTGGCAAGACCCGGCCAAGCTGCGCCACGCGACGCGCGAGCTTGCCGCCGGGTTCATCGCGGCGGGCATAGACCCGGCGCGGTCGATCCTGTTCAACCAGTCCCAGGTGCCG
>JAAAPG010000056.1 GCA_009908405.1 Alphaproteobacteria bacterium
ACATTTCCGACTTTCGGGCCGCTTTCGGCCCACACATAGGTGCAGACCCATGACCACACGCCATCTCCTTGGCACGGTCGCAGCCCTTGGCCTCATGGCCAACGGGGCGACCGCGCAACAGATCATCAATCTGGAAGAAGTGACCTTCTCGGCCAACCTGACTGAAACCGAGCTTTCGCGCGCAGGGGCCTCTGTAACGGTGCTTACTCAGGAGGACCTAGAGGCTACGAATTCAACGCAGCTTGCCGATGCCTTGCGCTTGGTATCGGGCGTTACTGTGCGCCGTACTGGCGGTTTTGGTGGGTCGACCGACGTTTCCATTCGCGGCGCAGGCGGCGAATACGTGCCTGTTTACATCGACGGCGTGTTGGTGACGGACCCAACAGAATTGAAGACCCGTTTCAACTTTGCCAGCCTGTCGACCGCCGATATCGAAAGGGTCGAAATCCTGCGCGGCGGACAGTCCGCGATCTACGGTAGTTCGGCGATTGGTGGCGTGATCTCTATCACCACCACCCGCGCAGAGGTCGATGGTACGACACAGTCCGCAAGTATCGAAGGCGGCAGCTACGGCACCGTCGATCTGCGGTATAGTTTGCGCCATCGGGTGGGCGATTTCGAATTTGGTATAGCGCTTTCACGGTTTCACACGGATGGCTTCTCGTCAATCCAGCCGCTTGGGGGGCCACGCTTCGCACCGGATGCTTTCGACAGCACCCAAGGCAATCTTTACGCAGAATACGACGTCACAGATCAGTTGACCATTGGTGTTGCAGTAGCGCGCACCGACAGTGACGCCGAATATGACGACGCGTTCTCCAATGCAGATGCAAACAATTTGCTGGTTCGGCGAAATGAGCATGCAAGGCTATATGCGCAATATAGCGCCGGAGCGTTTTCGCATGATCTGAGCCTGAGCTTCTTTCGGACCACGCGCCAATTTGTGGAGGCATTTAGAAATGATGCCTACGAAGGAATCCGTCGCAGCCTGAAATATGTTGGGACCTACGACGCATCAAGTGCTTTGAAGCTGTCGTTTGGCGCTGAAATCAGCGAAGAACAGTTCGGTTCCGAATCGGGAACACCTGTGGTCATCAAGACGGAAGAGCTTCTAAAGCGGGCCGTTTTTGCAGAGCTTGACTGGCAGCCGAGTGATGCCCTCAACGTGACGTTTAGTGCCCGCCTGGATCACGACGCGAATGTTGGGATAACGCCCTCGGCGCGTGTGGCGGCGTCTTACCAAGTGAGCCCCGATTTGCGCGTGCGTGGTGTGCTTTCAAACGGATTCCGTGCGCCTACAATGGAAGAGCGGTTCGCGGACTATGATTTCCGACGGTCTTTTCCTTACTATTTCAAAGGCAACCCGAACCTGCGTCCGGAAGAAGCGTTGAGTGCCGAGATCGGATTTGATTGGCAGGCCACAGACGATTTTGCCCTATCGACGACGGGGTTCTACACGAAGTTGACCGATGCAATCCGCGGCTGTGGCGCGTTTGAAATCAAGGCGACCTGCGGCTTCCCACTGCCGCCCGGTGTGAACGCCAGTTATGAAAACGTTGATGAAATCGTGCGGCGTGGTGTTGAAATCAATGCTGACTGGACCTTGTCTGACCGCAATCGCATTGCCGTCAATTATACTGGAATTGATGCAAAGATCACCTCTGGCCCGGCCGCAGGTAGTAGGCTGGGCTCTGTACCGCGTCATAGCGGGTCGGTGCTATGGGAAAGCCAGATCAACGACCGTTTGACCGTCGCGCCAAGCATTCTGTTTGCGGCTGGCCGTATAGATGGGGACGGTGGGCCAAAAATGCCGTCCTATGGAATTGCCAACCTGAATGTCAGCTATTCTCTGACAGACAGTGCATCTTTGATGTTCCGCGTGGATAATCTTTTCGACAAGGAATACCAGGAAGTTGCAGATTTCGGCACCTCTGGCAGAGCATTCTACCTTGGCCTTTCGTCGCGCTTCTAAGGCACTGGCGGCGGCACTTGCCCTGTGGGCGGGGGCCGCGGCTGCGGGGCCACCCGAGAGGGTGGTCTCCATCAACCTGTGCACGGATCAGTTGGCAATGCTCTTGGCCGAACCGGGGCAGTTGGTGTCGATCTCGCGCATCTCGCACGACCCGAACGTGTCGGTCATGCTGGATGAGGCGCTGGGCTACCCCGTCAACCACGGGCAGGCGGAAGAGGTGTTCCGCCTGTCCCCCGATCTTGTTCTGGCCGGACAGTTCACGTCGTCCTACACGGTTGGGCTGCTGCGGCGGCTGGGGGTCGAGGTCGTGCAGCTTCCCATAATTCACGCGCTCGATGACATTCCCGGTGCCATTCGCGAGGTTGGCCGCCTTTTGGGGCGAGAGGATCGGGCCGACACCGTTGCCGCGCAATTCGAACACGATCTGGCCGCCCTGCGCGCCGACCTCGATACCCGCCCCCGCGCGGCGCTGCACTATGCCAACAACTACACATCGGGCGACAAATCGCTGGCCAATGACATCCTGACGGCGGCGGGCTTTGCCAATATCGCGCTGGAAGCGGGGCTGTCCGGTGGCGGCACCCTGCCGATGGAGCGGTTGGTCATGCTGATGCCCGATCTCATCATCTCTGGCCAGCAATACCCCGGCGCGTCGCGCTCGGAAGCGGTGCTGACGCATCCCGCCATGAACGCGTTGCGCGACCGGCACGCGGGAAGCGCGCTGTCGGATGCCGAATGGGTCTGCGGCACGCCCGCCGTGTTGCGCGCGATAGCCCGGCTGCAAGAGGCGGGCCAATGACCCGCGCGCTCGCCCTTGTCCTTGTCGCGCTCATCGTGGCGCTCTTCGCGCTGTCGCTGCTGATCGGCCCGGCGGGGCTGTCGCCTGCCACGTCGCTGGCTGCACTCATCCGGGGCGAGGGGCTGGCCGAAACGCTGGTCATGCGCGAAATCCGCCTGCCACGCGCGATACTGGCTGCCATCATCGGGGCCGCGCTGGGCTTGGCCGGGGCGGCGATGCAAGGTTACCTGCGCAACCCGTTGGCGGAGCCGGGGTTGCTCGGCGTCTCCGGCTCTGCCGCTCTGGGCGCGGTGATCGCGCTGCAAACCGGCTTTGCCGCGCAATTCGCGCTGGGCCTGCCATTCGCCGCCCTGATCGGCGCGGTGCTGGCGGTAGGCCTGATTATCGCACTGGCGGGGCCACGCGGCGGGGCGCTGACGCTGATCTTGGCCGGGATCGCGGTGTCCGCTCTGGCCGGGGCGTTCACCGCCTTGGTGCTGAACCTGTCGCCCAACCCCTTCGCCGCGTCAGAGATCATGTTCTGGATGATGGGCTCGCTCGCCGACCGGTCGATGACGCATGTCTGGCTGGCCGCCCCCTTCATCGTCCTCGGTGCGGTGGTCCTGCTGGCCCAAGGCCGCGCCTTCGACGCGCTGACCTTGGGTGAAGATAGCGCCGCGTCGCTTGGCGTGAACCTGTCCCGCCTGCGGCTGATGCTGGTTCTTGCGGTCGCCAGCATGGTTGGCGCGGCCACGGCGGTCGCGGGCGCGGTCGGCTTCGTGGGGCTGGTCGTGCCGCACATCCTGCGCCCCTTCGTGCGCGCGCGGCCATCGAGCTTGCTCTGGGCCTCGGCGCTCGGCGGTGCGGTGCTGGTGCTGGCGGCCGATATTGCCGTTCGGGTCGTGCTGCCCGACCGCGACCTGAAGCTTGGGGTGCTGACCGCGATTGTCGGCGCGCCCCTCTTTTTGCACCTTGTGTTCAAGACACGGGGGCAGGCGCTGTGACGGAATTCGCCCTGACAGATTTCGCCGTGGCGCGGGGCCCTTGCGACGTGCTGCGTGACATCAACCTGACCGTGGGCGCGGGCGAATTCGTGGGCCTGCTTGGCCCGAACGGCGCGGGCAAGACCACGCTGATGCGCGCAGCACTCGGGATGATGCCGCATCGCGGACACTCCGCGCTTGCGGCGCTGTCCGCACGCGACCGGGCCCGCCATGTCGCATGGCTGCCGCAAGCGCGCGAAATCGGCTGGCCGGTCAGCGTGGCCGATCTGGTCACGCTTGGGCGCTTGCCGCATCTGGCGCGCGGGCAGAAACCGGGTGACGCCGACCGGGCCGCGATTGAAGCAGCCTTGGCTCGCATGGGGCTGGACGGGTTCCGCACCCGTATTGCCACGCAGCTTTCGGGTGGCGAACAGGCGCGCGTCCTGATCGCCCGCGCGCTGGCGCAGGACACGCCCCTGTTGATGGCCGATGAACCGGCGGCGGGGCTGGACCCCGCGCATCAACTGGGGCTGATGGACACGCTGGCCGCCGAGGCCACGCGCGGGCGCAGCGTGATTGCGTCCTTGCACGATCTGGGGCTGGCCGCGCGCTATTGCACGCGGCTGGTCGTGCTGTGGCAAGGCGGAATTGCCGCCGATGGCCCGCCGCAGGACGTGCTGACCCCCGACCTGCTGGCCCGCGTGTTCCAGATTCGCGCCCATGTGCAGCAGACCGAAGACGGCCCCATCTGCCAGCCGCTGGGGGTGGTCTGATGCGGGTGACGCTCAACGCCCCGTGGCTCGACTGCGATCTGGGCGCGCCGCACCGCGTGCTGTCCTGGGCGCCGCACCGCCCCGGCTACCAGAACGCGCGGCATATCCTGTGGCGGCAAGTGCGCAACGCCGACCTGCCTGCCGATCTGGATGTGGGCGCGTGGCTGGCGCGGGAGATGACGGGGCGCGACGCGATCTGTCTGCTGACCTCGCGCGATATCAGCTTCCATCAGACCGCCCGCGCCATGGTCGCGGGCGTGACGGCGCAGGCGCTCGCCACCGTCGGCCTGTCGAATGCCGAGGCCGTGGGCGCGCGCGCCGACCGCGCGGGCCGCGACTGGGACAAGCTGTTGCCCAGCTACGGCACCATCAACATCGCGGTGAAGCTGTCGCTGCCCTTGTCCGATACCGGCCTGCTGGAAGCGCAAAGCATCGCGACCCAAGCCCGCACCGCCGCGATTATCGGCGCCGGTCACCGTGTGCCGGGTGGTGCGATTGCCACGGGCACTGGCACCGACTGCATTGCCGTCGCCGCGCCACCGGGCGCAGAGGATTACGCGGGGCTGCACACCCCGCAGGGAGAGGCGATCGGGCGCGCGGTGTTTGACGCGGTTGCGCGCGGGGCCGCAGACTGGCAGGCCACAATCGGCCCGCAAAGCGAGGGATGATGACAGGGTTTCAGGAATTCATGGTCACGGGCGGCCCGGCACTCTGGGCCATCGCCGCGCTGTCGGTCGTCACCCTTGCGCTGATCCTGTGGAAGCTGTGGGACATGGCCCGCCTTGGCGCATGGTCGCGCGGCCCGGCCGAAGCCGCCGTTGCCGCGTGGCAATCGGGGGCTGGGCAGGGCGCGCTTGCGCCGCTGGCCGGGCGCCGGGGCCTGCGGTCGCGGGTGTTGCGCCGCGCAATCGAAGCCCGGTTGGACGCGTCCCTGACCGACGATCACGCCCGAGAGGACACGGCCCGCGTGGCGAAATCCGCGCTGATGCAAACCCGGCGCGGCTTGCGTGCCTTGGAATTGATCGCCACCATTGCGCCCTTGATCGGGCTGTTGGGCACGGTTCTGGGCATGATAGAAGCATTCCAGGCCCTGCAAGCCGCCGGCAACCGCGCCGACCCCGCCGCGCTGGCGGGCGGTATCTGGCAGGCGTTGTTGACCACGGCGGCGGGCATGGCGGTCGCGATCCCGGCATCCATGGCGCTGAGCTGGTATGACAGCATTTGCGAACGGGTGCAGGCCGACATGGAAGATTTGGCCACGCGCGTTTTCACCTCTGGGGGGCGCTAATGTTGCAATTCGGCCCCGCGCGCCCGCGCCGCAAACCCAGCTTGACCCCCATGATCGACGTGGTGTTCCTTTTGCTGGTGTTCTTCATGCTGGCGGCGCGCTTCGGGCAGGATGTGGGGCTGGCGCTTGCGCCTGCGGGGCAGGCCACGGCCAGCTATTCCGGCCCGCCCCGGCTGGTGGAATTCGCGGGCGGCACGGTCTGGTTGAACGGGGTGGAAACCGATCTGCGCGCCTTGCCAGAGGCCTTGACCCCCCTCATGCCCGACCCCGAGGCGCTGGTCGTCCTGCGCCCGCGCGACGGGGCCAGCGTGCAGGACGCCGCCCGCCTGACCGACGCGTTGCGCGCGGCTGGATTGACCACACTTGTCCTGATGGAACCATGATGGAGTTCGCGCCCGCATCCCGCCCCCGCGCGCCGCGCGAAAGCGTTGTGCCGATGATCAACGTGGTGTTCCTGTTGCTGATCTTCTTCCTGATGACGGCGCAGATCGCCCCGCCCGACCCGGTGGATGTGACACCGCCCAGCGTGACGCTGGCGGATGGCCCGGTGCCGGAGGACGCGGGGGTTCTGTGGCTTGGGCCGGAGGGTGACTTGCTCACAGCCGAGGGCACGCGCCCCGATCTGACTGCGCTGGAGGCGCAGGTGACCCTGCGCGCCGATGCCGATGCTCCTGCCGCCGATTTGGCGCGCGCCTTGCGCCAGTTGGGGCAGGGCGGGGCGCGGTCGGTCACGCTGGTTGCCCGGCAGGGGGACGGCTGATGCGTGCGGCGCTGGAATACGCGGGCTTTGGCGTGGCGGCGGTCGCGGTGCATCTGGCGGCGTTTGCCGCGATCGCGCCCGACGGGATGGCCGCGGGGGGCGACGGCGGCGCGGGCGCCGTGACGGTTGCCGCGCCCTTGGGCGCGGCGGACCCGGCCTTGTCGGCGATGGTGCGCAACTGGGACGCCCCGGTGCAGGTCGCCGCCCCGCCACAGATGGTCGCCCCGCCCGCGCCGCAAACCGCGCCCGATGCGCTGCCGGAACTGCGCCGCGACAGCTTGCCCGACTTGCCCGGTCTGGTCGCGCCACGGGGCGCGCCGGCCCCGACGGTGGACCCGCCAGAGCTGCCCAAGCTGTTCGCGCAGCCCGAGACGCCGCCCAAGACCCGCCCACGCGCGCGGCCTGACCCCAAGGCGAAGGCCAGCGCCCCGGCCAGCCCGCCCGCGCAACGTGCCAGCGGGCAAGGGACGGCGGCGCAGCGGGGCCAAGGGGCCGCGCAGGTGCAAAGCGGTGGCGGTAACTCTGCCAGCGCCTTGGCCGCGTGGGGCGGGCGGATTCGGGCAGCGGTGCAGCGCGCGCAAACTCGGCCCGGAACGCGGGCGCGCGGCGTGGTGCGGCTTCGGCTGGCGGTCACGGCGGGGGGGCAGTTGGCGGGGGTCGGCATTACGGCCAGTTCCGGCAACGCCGCGCTGGACCAAGCCGCGCTCAGCGCCGTGCAACGCGCGCGCCTGCCCCGCGCGCCAGAGGGCGTGCGCGGGACGCATCGGTTCAACCTGCCGGTAGGCTTTCGGTAAGATCGCCGTGCGCCACGGCCTATAACGCGGCCCCGATCGCAACACCCAGCGCGACCAGCCCACCGCCAGCCAGCCCATATCCCAACGGGCCGAGCTTACGCGCCGAGACAGGCGCGGGCTTGGGATGGGCTTGCGCGATCAAAGCCTCTTCCACCAGGTGCGGCAGGCGGGGGCCGAATCGCGACAGGATTTTCGCCGTTGTCGCCAGATCGCGGGCGAAGGCCTGCGGACCGACATGGGTGCGGACATAGTCCTCGACCACCGGCTTGGCGACCTGCCACATGTTGATTTCGGGGTTCAGCGAGCGCGCGACCCCTTCGACCACCACCATTGTGCGTTGCAGCAGGATCAATTCGGTCCGGGTTTCCATGCCGAACCGTTCCGTCACCTCGAACAGGTAGGACAGCAGTTTCGCCATGGAAATATAGCGCGCATCCATCCCGAAAATCGGTTCGCCCACGGACCGCAGCGCGCGGGCGAAGTCGTCGATGTCGCGGTCGGGGGGGACATAGCCCGCCTCGAAATGCACTTCGGCCACGCGGCGGTAATCCTTGCGGATGAAGCCGAACAGGATTTCGGCATAGGCGCGGCGGGTATAGGCGTCGATCCGGCCCATGATCCCGAAATCAAACGCGATGATCCCACCATCCGCCGTGACCTTCATGTTGCCTTGGTGCATGTCGCCATGAAAGAACCCGTCGCGCAAAGCGTGGCGCAGGAACAGGGTCAGCACGCGGGTGCCCAGTTCGCGCCGGTCAATGCCCAAAGCGTCCAGCGCGGCGTTGTCGCCCATGGGCACCCCTTCGGCCCAGCCCAGCGTCATCACGCGGCGCTGCGACAGGTGCCAGACGGGGCGGGGCAGGGTGAAGCCGTCATCCCCTTCGGTATTGGCCCCGAATTCTGCGGCAGAGGCGGCTTCGATCCGCAGGTCCAGCTCGCCTTCGACCAGTTCCTCGAAATGCGCGATCACGTCCAGCGGGCGCAGTCGGCGCGATTTCGGCAGCAACAATTCGATGATCTGCGCGGCCAAATGAAAGGCATCGACATCGCGCCGGAACGCACGTTCCACGCCGGGGCGCAGCACTTTTACGGCCACTTTCGCGCCGGTTTCCGCCAGCCGCGCTTGGTGCACTTGCGCGATGGACGCGGCGGCGACCGGGGCTGACAGGTCCGAAAACGCCTCTGCCAGCGGCATGCCCAGTTCCGCTTCGATCTGGGCAATCGCCTCGTCGCGCGGGAAGGGGGCGAGTTTGTCTTGCAGGTAGCGCAACTGGTCGGCCAGCTCTTGCCCCACCACGTCGGGGCGGGTCGCCAGCGTCTGGCCGAACTTGATATAGGCCGGGCCAAGCGCGGTCAGCGCGCGCACCAGCGGCGGCAGGCTTTCATCGCCCTTCAGCCCCAGCAGCTTGAACGGCCAGCCCAGCACCCGCGCGGCCAAGCGCAGCCGCGCCGGGGCATTCACCGCCTGCAGCACCTCTGCCATGGCGCCGGTGCGTTCGAAAGTGGCCCCGGTGCGGACAAGCCGCCATATGTTGTGCGGTCCGCGCATTTACAGCTTCCAGCCCGAATGCAGCGCCGCGATGCCCATCGACAGGTTGCGATACTTCACCTGCTCGAACCCCGCCGCGCGGATCATCCCCGCGAACGTGTCCTGATCGGGAAATTTGCGGATGGATTCGACCAGATACTGGTAGCTGTCGCGATCCCCCGTCACCAGCTTGCCCATGGGCGGGATGATGTTGAAGGAATAGAGGTCATAGACCTTCTGCATCAGGTCATTCGGGATCTGGGAAAATTCCAGCACCATCAGCCGCCCGCCGGGGCGCAGCACGCGGAAGGCTTCGGACAGAGCATCTTGCACGCGGGTCACGTTGCGAATGCCGAAACTGATCGTGTAAACGTCGAAGCTGTTATCCTCGAAGGGCAGCGCCATCGCATCGCCCACCACCCAATCCAGCGAGGCGGCCATGCTTTCGGCCTCTGCCCGTGTCTGACCTGCAAGCAGCATGTCTTCGGTCATGTCCAGCACGGTGGCATGGGTGCCATCCCCGGCGCGTGCCAGAAAACGAAACGCCACGTCACCCGTGCCGCCCGCCACGTCCAGCAGGCGCTGGCCGGGGCGCGGGGCCAGCCAATCCATCATCGCGTCTTTCCAGACACGGTGGATGCCCGCGCTCATCAGGTCGTTCATCACGTCGTATTTCGACGCGACGGACGAAAACACGCCGTGCACCATGCCCGCTTTCCGGTCCTCTTCGACGGTCTGAAAGCCGAAATGCGTGGTGGTCTTGTCGTCGGTCATGGGATGCTTCCATTCGCTTGGCCCTTGCGGGCGCGTCCTCCCCCTCCTTATAGGGTTCGGGGGGCGCGTTACAATGCGACCTCGCGCCATGCTGGGGGGCAAATGCCGGAATTGCCAGAGGTTGAAACCGTGCGCCGGGGGTTGCTGCCCGCGATGGACGGCGCGGTCATACAACGCGCGGAACTGCGCCGCGCCGATCTGCGCTGGCCGTTCCCGCCCGATATGGCCGAACGCCTGACCGGCGCGCGGGTTCTGGCGCTGCGCAGGCGGTCGAAATACCTGCTGGCCGACCTGGACCGGGGTGAGACGCTGATCGTGCATCTGGGCATGTCGGGACGGATGACCGTGTCGGGGCTGGCCGTGCCGCATGTGCCGGGGCAGTTTCATTTCGATCACCCGGCGCTGGAAAAGCATGACCATGTGATTTTTCACATGGCAGGCGGGGCGCGCGTCACCTTCAACGACCCGCGCCGCTTCGGGGCGATGGATATCTGCGCCACCGCGGCACAAGACAGCCACAAGCTGCTGGCGCGGATCGGGCCGGAACCGTTGGGCAATGCGTTCAACGCCGCGTATCTGGCCGCGCAACTGGCCGGCAAGCGCACGCCCATCAAGGCAGCATTGCTGGACCAGCGAATCGTCGCGGGGCTTGGCAATATCTATGTCTGCGAGGCGCTGTTCCGCGCAGGCATCCACCCCGCCCGCGCCGCCCATAGAATAAGCGCCGCGCGGCTGGAGCGTTTGACCCAAGAAATTCGCGCCACCCTCACAGAGGCGATCGCGGCGGGCGGATCATCCTTGCGCGATTACCGCCAAGCCGATGGCGCGCTGGGCTATTTTCAGCATGGGTTCAAGGTTTACGGGCGCGAAGCCCAGCCCTGCACCGCGCCGGGTTGCCCCAATTCTGTGCGCCGCGTGGTGCAATCGGGGCGGTCCAGCTTCTACTGCCCGTCTTGCCAGAGATGACTTGAACCCATTTGCCAAGCTGATAAGCCAAGGGGCTGACAGCCACAGGACAAGGTGCCATCATGGCCTATGAAACGCTGATCGTCGACATCAAGGACCATGTGGCGCTGATACGCCTCAACCGGCCCGACGCGATGAACGCGCTCAACACCAAGCTGCTTGCCGAATTGTCCGACGCCATGCGCGCTGCCGATGCCAATGAAAAGGTGCGCTGCATGGTGCTGACCGGGTCCGACAAGGCCTTTGCCGCCGGGGCCGATGTCAAGGAGATGGCCGACAAGAGCTTTGTCGCCGCCTACCAGCAAGACCTGTTCGGCCCGCCCTGCGATGCAATCGCGGCCTTGCGTAAACCGGTCATCGCCGCCGTTGCGGGCTACGCCTTGGGCGGGGGCTGCGAATTGGCGATGATGTGCGATTTCATCATCGCCGCAGATAACGCGAAATTCGGGCAGCCGGAAATCAACCTTGGCATCGTCGCGGGTATGGGCGGCACGCAGCGCCTGACGCGGTTGGTGGGCATGTCGAAAGCGATGGACATGCACCTGACAGGCCGTTTCATGGACGCCGAGGAAGCAGAGCGCGCCGGGCTGGTCAGCCGCGTCGTGCCCGCCAAGAAGCTGATGGATGAAACCATGTCCGCGGCGGGCAAGATTTCCGAGAAATCCCAGATCACGGCCAAGGCCGTCAAGGAATCGGTCAACCGCGCCTACGAGGGCAGCCTGCGCGAAGGGCTGCTGTTCGAGCGCCGCATGTTCCAGATGATGTTCGCGTCAGAGGATCGGACCGAAGGGATGCAGGCCTTTCTTGAAAAGCGCACGGCGCAATTCCGCGACCAGTGATTGCCTCTTTTCTTTCGCGGCGACTTGGCCTATACGCCGCGTCACATGCGCGTGGGCCCGCTCAAGGCAAGATTTGACCATGGTCGATGGCGACCATGTGGGTCCGTTGCGTAACAGATATGTAACGAACCCGAAGAGAAGACACGCAAATGGCAAACAATCCCCAATCCAAAAAACGCGCCCGGCAGGTGGTGCGTCGCACCGATATCAACAAGGCGCGTCGTTCGCGCATCCGCGGTTACCTGCGCAAGGTTGAAGAGGCCATCGCTTCGGGCGACCAAGCCAAAGCCGCCGAAGCCCTGCGCGCAGCACAACCCGAACTGGCACGCGGTGCGACCAAGGGTGTGTTGCACAAAAACACTGTGGCGCGGAAGATGTCGCGCTTGTCATCGCGCGTCAAAGCCTTGGGCGCACAGGGCTAACTTTCTGAAAATTATGTATAAAAGCGCGCTTCTGGCGCGCTTTTTTCATGTCTGACGGGGTCATATTTGTCGCGGCGCTGATTCTTTGCACCGATGCGCAGGGTCAAGAGCGTTGTTCAGTTGCACAGCTTCTTCACGGATTGCTAATGTCTGCTGGCGAGTCACGCAGTCCTGGGGGGGACGAACACGATAGAAGCGCCTTGTGCGCTTTCTTGGTTTGTGACGGGCGATGTGCACCTTTTTGTGCAGTTTAGGCTCGTATCCCGCCAGAGATCACGGAATGTCGGGAAACCGGCCAAGTTGCTTTTTGCGCGCCTTCCTGGTCGGAAGGCCGTATTCGATTTGTCGCATTTGGGTTGTAACAAGAAAAACGGGTCTGGGTCGATGATCGCACAGCAATGGTCAAAAGTTTCACAGGAACTTCGGCAAGAGCTGGGCGAAAGCAGCTTCAAGAGCTGGATCGAACCGCTGGAATTGGTTGGTGTTGAAAACGGTATCGCGCAACTGCGTGCGCCGTCCCGTTTTGTTGGGGATTGGGTCAAACGCAATTACCATGACATGATCGTGGCGCGGCTGCGTGCCGACCACACGGACCTTGCGCAGTTGGAATTCTCGGTCAATCCGGGCAGGGAGCGACGCACGCCCCCCAAACCGGCGACCCAGACCACGGAAGCTGGCGCGATTCTGGAAAGCGCACCGCTGGAAGGGCGCTACACGTTCGACAATTTCGTGGTCGGAAAGCCCAACGAGCTGGCCCATGCCGCCGCCAAACGCGTCGCCGAAGGCGGTCCTGTCACCTTCAACCCGCTGTTTTTGTATGGCGGCGTGGGTTTGGGTAAAACGCACCTGATGCATGCAATTGCCTGGGATCTCAACCAGGCGCGCCCGGATTTGCAAGTGCTGTACCTGTCGGCGGAACAGTTCATGTATCGCTTCGTGCAGGCCCTGCGCGACCGGCAGATCATGGATTTCAAGAACCTGTTCCGCTCGGTTGACGTGCTGATGGTCGATGATGTGCAGTTCATCGCGGGCAAGGAGAGCACGCAGGAAGAATTCTTCCATACGTTCAACGCGCTTGTGGACCAGAACAAGCAGATCATCATCTCTGCCGACCGCGCACCGGGAGAGATCAAGGATCTGGAGGATCGTATCACCTCGCGCATGCAATGCGGGCTGGTGGTGGACCTGCATCCGACCGATTACGAATTGCGTCTGGGTATCTTGCATCGCAAAGCGGCAAGCTTTGCCGACACGCTTGGGCCCGTCCGGGTCGGGGACGGGGTGTTTGAATTCCTCGCGCATCGCATCACCAACAATGTCCGCGTGCTGGAAGGCGCATTGCAGCGCCTGTTCGCGTTTTCCAACCTGATCGGGCAAGAGATCACGCTCGACATGGTGCAAGATTGCTTGTCGGACCTGTTGCGCAGTTCTGATCGCCGGGTCACGGTCGAGGAAATCCAGCGCAAGGTGTCCGAGCATTTCAACATCCGCCTGTCCGATATGCTGGGGCCGAAACGGGCGCGCAATATCGCGCGGCCGCGCCAGATCGCGATGTACCTGGCCAAGGAACTGACCTCGCGATCCTTGCCCGAAATCGGCCGTCGTTTCGGCGGGCGGGACCACACCACGATCCTGTACGGGGTGCGCAAGGTTGAAGAAATGCGCGGCACGGACAGCCAATTGGCCGAGGACGTGGATTTGTTGCGTCGCCTGTTGCAAAGCTGACCTGAAGACCGCAAAAAGCAGCTTGCCGACCGCGCGGAATTGACTAGGCTCCGGGAAGCTTCGGGGCCGCGTTTTCGTGTCGTCTGCGGGATGTGAGGAAGGATCGAGCGTATGAAGATCAGCATTGAACGGGCGGCTTTGTTGAAAGCCGTGTCGCAGGCGCAATCCGTGGTTGAGCGGCGCAATACGATTCCGATCCTGGCCAATGTCCTGATCGAAGCAGAGGATGCGCAGGTCAGCTTCCGTGCCACCGATCTGGATGTCGAAGTGGTCGATAGCGCCCCGGCGATGGTCGAACGGGCAGGGGCCACGACCGTGTCGGCGGTACTGCTGCATGAAATCGTGCGCAAGCTGCCCGACGGGTCCATGGTGGAACTGGCCGATGACAGCCGTTCCGGCCGGTTGCAGGTCACGGCGGGGCGGTCCAGCTTCGCGCTGGCCACGCTGCCGAAAGAAGATTTCCCGGTCATGGCGTCCAGCGAATACGCCGCCAATTTCTCGGCGGTGGCCAAGGATTTGCGCCGGCTGTTCGACAAGTCGAAATTCGCCATCTCGACCGAGGAAACACGCTATTACCTGAACGGTGTCTACCTGCATGTGTCCGAAGGTGACGGCGGGCGCGTCTTGCGCTGCGTCGCAACCGATGGGCACCGTTGGCGAATTGCGCAAGCTGCTGGAAGATGACGACATGCAGATCGCCGTGTCGGTCTCGGAGACGAAAATCCGCTTTGCAACGCCCGATATAACGCTGACCTCGAAAGTGATCGACGGAACCTTCCCCGATTACACGCGCGTCATCCCGTCCGGCAATACCAAGCGGCTGGAAGTGGACGCGGGCGATTTCGCCAAGGCGGTGGACCGTGTCGCGACCGTGTCATCCGAACGCTCCCGCGCCGTCAAGCTGGTGCTGGAAGAGGACAAGCTGGTCCTC
>JAAAPG010000066.1 GCA_009908405.1 Alphaproteobacteria bacterium
ACTGCAATGGCGCAATGCCAAGCTGGAATTCGGCTCTCCCAAGCGGCTTCTGGACTCGCTCGAACAGCACACCAACAACGACTGGCTGACCCGCGCGCGCGATGCAGATGACGTGGTCGCGTTGAAAAACCTGCTGGTCTTGCCCGAAGTGCAGGACCGGCTGCGCGACCCACGCGATTTGCGCTTGCTGTGGGACGTGTGCCGTATTCCCGATTTTCGCGGCATCTCTCCGACCGAACATGCCGGGCTTCTGGGCCGCGTGTTCGAGTTTCTGCATGGGCAAGGCCGGATTGATCCGGACTGGCTGGCGCACAACATCAAACGCATTGACCGCACCGAAGGCGATATCGACGCGCTGTCGAAACGGCTGGCGTATATCCGCACATGGACCTATATCGCGCAGCGCAAGGCGTGGGTCGATGATGAAAACCATTGGCGCGAGGCCACGCGCGCTGTAGAAGACCGCCTGTCCGATGCGCTTCATGCGGGTCTGACGCAAAGATTTGTTGACCGGCGCACATCCGTGCTCTTGCGCCGGTTGAAGCAGAAGGAGAGCCTTGTGGCCGATGTGAACGACAAGGGCGAAGTGACGGTAGAGGGCGAGCTGATTGGCCGCCTGGAAGGGTTCCGCTTCAAGCAGGACAAGACCGCCAGCCCGGACGAGGCGAAAACCCTGCGCCAGGCGTCTCTTGCCGCGCTGGTCCCGCTGTTCCATCTGCGGGCCGACACGTTCTACAACGCGCCGGATACCGAATTCGAGTTCACCGAGCAGGGCGGCCTGATGTGGGGCACCTCTGCCGTGGGCAAGCTGGTGCGGTCGGACGACGCCATGCGCCCCACGGTCGAGGCGTTCGTGGATGACGAGGCCGGGCCAGACGTGGCCGAAAAGGTGCGCCGCCGCTTGCAGCATTTCATCGACCGCAAGATCGCCGCCTTGTTCGAACCCCTGCTGAACATGTCGCGCGACGAAACCCTGTCGGGGCTGGCGCGCGGCGTGGCGTTCCAACTGGTCGAAGCGATGGGGGTTATCCCCCGCGCGCAGATCGCGAATGATATCAAGGCTTTGGATCAGGATGCACGCGGCATGCTGCGCAAGCATGGGGTGCGCTTCGGGCAGTTCACCATCTTCCTGCCGCTGCTGCTGAAACCGGCACCGACGCGGCTGCGGCTGGTGCTACGGTCGCTGCATGAAGGGCTGGATGAATTCCCCGAAAGCCCGCCGCCGGGCCTGGTCACCATCCCGCACATCACGGATGTGCCGGGCGCGCATTACACCATGGCGGGGTATCATCCCGCCGGCGCGCGGGCGATTCGCATCGACATGCTGGAACGGTTGGCCGACCTGCTGCGCGCCTGCGACAGCCGCACGGGGTTCGAGGCGACGCCCGACATGCTGTCCATCACCGGCACCACGCTGGAGCAATTCGCCGACCTGATGCAGGGGCTGGGCTATGCTGCGGAAAGGGGCGAGCGCGAGAAGGTGAAACCGGCTGTCGACGCGCCTGCGGCTGACGGCGAAACGCCGGACGCGCCTGCTGCCGAAGAGACCCCGACGGAGGACGTCGCCGATCCCGTCGAGACCGCATCCGATGCCCCCACCGATACGCCCGACGCCGCGCAACCCGCCGAACCCGACGCGCTTGAAGTGTTCTACACCTTCACATGGGCCCCGCGCCCGCGCCGTGACGCGAACCGCCCGGCCCGCAAGCCAGACGGCGAAGGGCGTGGCCCGCGCAAGGGCGCGAAGGGCGGCAAGCCCAAAGGCGAAGGGCGCAAGGGCGGCAAGGGCGATGGGCGCAAGCCCGAGCGCGACAAACGCTCCGCACAGGCTGCCAAACCGCAGCGCATCGATCCCGACAACCCCTTCGCCGCCGCGCTTGCCGGGTTCAAGACCAAGGACTGATCTTTGGCTGCGGATCCTGCGCATGAAACCATCCGTGTCGATAAATGGCTGTGGCACGCCCGCTTCGCCAAGACCCGGAGCGTCGCGGCTGGATTGGTAAAAGATGGAGTGCGGCTGAACGGCACGCGCATTGCCAAACCCGCTGCACAGGTGGGCCCCGGTGACGTGCTGACCTTTGCCATCGGGGCGCGCGTGCGGGTGGTCAAGGTGCTGGGACTTGGCACACGGCGCGGCCCCGCGCCAGAGGCGCAGGCGCTGTATGACGACCTGTCGCCACCACCGCCACCGCCGGACCTGTCGGCCCCAAAACGGGTTGGTCCCCGCCCCGACAAACGCGCCCGCCGCCGTTTTGCCGCACCTGCACCGGATCGGCTTGATTGATCCGGGGGACGGGTTTATGTCAACCTCACGCGACAGTTTCGCGCGGATGACAAGCAAAAGGTAACGCCTCCATGACCTATGTCGTGATCGACAATTGCATCGCCTGCAAATACACCGACTGCGTCGAAGTGTGCCCGGTGGATTGCTTTTACGAGGGCGAGAACATGCTGGTCATTCACCCCGATGAGTGCATTGATTGCGGGGTTTGCGAACCCGAATGCCCCGCCGATGCCATCCGCCCCGATACCGAGCCGGACATGGATAACTGGGTCGAGTTCAACCGCAAGTATTCGGAAAAATGGCCGGTCATCATCACCAAGAAAGACCCGCTGCCAGAGGCCGAGTCGCGCGACGGCGAAACCGGCAAGCTTGACAAATACTTCTCGGAGGCACCGGGCGAAGGCGGCTGAGGCCGGTTTCGCACAGCATGTCACGGTTCTGTCGCCAAGTTGCTTGGTTTCTGGGCGATTTTGTGCTATGGAATCGCATGATATGAACTCGCTTCGTAACGGCGGTCTTGCCAACTGCCGTTTTTTTGTCGCCTATGCGTGCTTGCCTCAGGAACCTGTCGTTTCTGTTGCAAGATACGTGCGTCAGGCGTCCGGGGCCTAGTGGGGAAAGCCAGTATGACGAAAACGAAAAAATCCGAGTTTCGCGCCAACGAGTATGTTGTGTATCCGGCCCACGGGGTCGGGCAGATTGTGTCCATCGAAGAGCAGGAAATTGCCGGGCTGAAACTGGAGCTTTTCGTGATCTCTTTCGAGAAAGAGAAAATGACCCTGCGTGTTCCGACCAACAAGGCCGTGACAGTGGGGATGCGGTCGCTGTCCTCGCCGGAAATCGTGGACAAGGCGCTTGCCACGCTGAAAGGCAAGGCGCGGGTGAAGCGGGCCATGTGGTCGCGCCGCGCGCAGGAATATGAACAGAAAATCAACTCTGGCGACCTGCTGGCCATTGCCGAAGTTGTCCGTGACCTGCACCGCAGCGACGACCAGCGCGAGCAATCCTATTCCGAGCGCCAACTGTATGAAGCGGCACTGGAACGGCTGACCCGCGAAGTGGCCGCCGTCGCCGGTGGCGACGAAGTGATCGCGCAAAAGCAGGTCAATGACGTGCTGGTAACGCGCGCAGCCTAAGCGATATCAAACCCAAATCAATGCCCGCACCCATCCGTGCGGGCGTTTTGCGTGGCAGCATGGGCTTGTCTTGCACCGCGGGACTGGACTAAACACGCGGCAACGCACTCAAACGTTCGGAGATCGCAATGGCAGGCCATTCCAAATGGGCCAATATCCAGCACCGCAAGGGCCGTCAGGATGCGGTGCGCGCAAAGCTGTTTTCCAAGCTGTCCAAGGAAATTACCGTTGCCGCCAAGATGGGCGACCCGGACCCGGACAAGAACCCGCGCCTGCGCCTGGCCGTGAAAGAGGCAAAGGCCGTGTCCATGCCCAAGGACAATATCGAGCGCGCGATCAAGAAATCGCAGGGTGGCGACGCCGAAAGCTACGATGAAATCCGCTACGAGGGGTATGGCCCCGGCGGCGTGGCGGTGCTGGTCGAGGCGATGACGGATAATCGCAACCGCACCGCATCCAACGTGCGGTCGACCTTTTCAAAGAACGGTGGCAATCTTGGAGAAACCGGGTCGGTCGCTTTCATGTTCGACCGGATGGGGCGGGTTGTCTATCCGGCCAGTGCGGGGGATGCCGACAGTGTCATGCTCGCCGCGATTGACGCGGGTGCCGAGGATGTCGAAAGCACGGATGAAGAACATGTCATCTGGTGCGCAGATACGGACCTGAACGCCGTGTCGACGGCCCTGGAGGAAAGCCTGGGCGAAGCGGATAGCACCAAGCTGGTGTGGAAGCCCCAGACCACGACCGAGCTGGATCTGGACGGCGCGCGCACCTTGATGAAGCTGATCGACGCGCTGGAAGACGATGACGACGTGCAGAACGTGACCGCGAATTTCGAGGTCTCGGACGAAGTGATGGCGGAACTCTAATCCGCTCAGGGGGCGGGCACGGCGCGCTTTTCCTGTTTGCGAAGCACGGCCTCGCGCCACGTTATGAACAGGACCGACGCCATGATGACCACGCCCCCCAGCACCACGAACAGGTCGACCGCCTCGCCAAAAGCCAGCGCGCCCAGCGCCACCGCCCAGACCAGTTGCAGGAAGGTCACAGGCTGCGTGACCGTGACCGGCGCGGCGGCAAAAGCCAGCGTCATCGTGTAGTGCCCCGCCGTGGCAAAGGCTGCGACCGCCAGCAAGCCCAGAAGCTGCGCACCCGTGGGCGGCACCCAGACGGCAAAGGCAAAAGGGGCAAGGCAGATCGTCACCGTCACTGACAACATGCCCACGACCACGCTGGCCGACACCTGCCCGCTCATCCGCTTGGCCATCAGGTATGACCCGGCAAAGAAAATCGCGGTGCCGATCATGGCAATATGTCCGCTCGACACCTCGCGCAGGCCGGGGCGCAGGATAATCAGCGCGCCAAGAAAGGCGACCAGAACCGCAATGATCCGTCGCAACGCCAGTTTTTCACCAAGGAACAGCGCCGCGCCCAACGTGACATAAATAGGCGACAGGTAATTCATCGCCGTGACCTCTGCCAAGGGGATCTGGGTCATGGCGTAGAACCACAGAATGACCCCCAGCGCATGGACAAAACCGCGCGCGCCAAACAGCGCCAGCGCCGCCCGCGTGATGCGGGTTGCGCGCAAGGCGGGCCACATCGGGATCAAGAACACCAGCCCCAGCAGATAGCGCAAAAAGGCCTGTTGCGCGGCAGGCAGATCATCACCCAGGTATTTGACAAGCGCCGTGACCGCGACAAAGCACAGGCCCGTCAGCAGCATCCAGAACATGCCCAGCAAAGGGCGCGAGTCGGGCGCGGTCGTTATCATGTGTAATAAGTTGCATGTGGCGGGCGAAGCTGCAAGCCTAGCCTTTCAGCGCCATGGGCAGCCCGGCGGCAATGAAGCGCACGCGGTCGGCCTGTCTGGCCAGCCGCTGGTTCAGTCGTCCGGCTTCGTCGCGGAACCGGCGGGCCAGCGGGTTGTCGGGCACAATGCCCAAGCCGACCTCGTTCGCGACCAGCCAGACCGGACCATGCCGCATCGCGAGCGCGTCTTGCAGCGCGGCGATTTCGGTCGTCAGATCCGTCTCGGCCAGAAGGTGGTTGGTCAGCCACAGCGTCAGGCAATCGACCAGAACAGGCGCGCCTTGCGGCACTTGGCGCAAGGCCTCCGCCAGCGTCAGCGGCACTTCATGCGTGACCCAGCCGGGGGCCCGGTCGGTCCGGTGCTGTTCGATCCGGGCGCGCATTTCGTCGTCAAACGCTTGCGCCGTGGCCATGTAGTGCCACGGGCCGGGGCGCGCGGTCACCTCGGTCTCGGCAAAGCCGCTTTTGCCAGAGCGCGCGCCGCCGAGGATAAAGGTCAGGTCATGCCGCATGAAACACCCCCGGCGCAAAAGGCAGCCAACCACCGAAGGGCAGCGTGGATTGCCACGCGCTGTCACCCTCTGTCAGATGACGCGCGCATTTGATGACGCCGTGATGCGTGACAACCAGCAGGTTTTCCGCCGCATGATCGCGCAAGGCCGCCAAGGCGCGTTCCTGCAATTGCGCCACCGACTCGCCACCATGCGGGCGCGCGTGCAGCAGGTCGGCGGCCCATGCGTCCAGCTCAGCGCGGGGCAGGTCGGCCCAAAGCCGGCCCTCCCACGCGCCGAAATCCATTTCGCGCAAGCGGTTGTCCGTGGTGACGGGCAGGCCGCGCGCGGTTGCGATGGTTTCAGCGAGGATCGCGCATCGGTGCAGCGGCGACGTGACCACGCGCGCCACCGGCGGAAGATCGCGCGTCAGCGCCGCCGCTTGCGCTGCGAAGCCGGTCGCCGGGGCCAGGTCCAGCCGTCCGTAGCACAAGCCCTCTGGCGCGTCCGGCTTGGTGTGGCGCAGCAAAATCAGGCCCATGCCGTTGCCCCCAGAAAACTGCCGGTCAGTGCCACGCAATGCAGCGCGCCCAACGTGTCGCCGGTGTCGCCACCCAGCCGATGTCGCGTCCAGCGGCGCCAGACCGCGCCCGCGACCACGCCGCCCGCGATTGCGCTTGCGGTTCCAGCCACGCCCAGAACCAGCAAAGCAAGCAGCGCGGACAGTGCCACAGCCAGACCTGTCGTCGCCCATCCGGTGCGCCCGAGTGGTTCGTCCATCCCCGTCCCCGCGCCCTTTGCACGCAGGTAGCGGCCCTGCCCGAGCGCCTGCGCCATCAGCGCACGGCCCAGCGTGTGGCCGATGACAAGCGCGCCAATGGCCGTCACCAACGGGGTTGTGGCCAGCGCCACGGCCTGCGTTCCCAGCACGATCCCCAGCCCCAGCGCGCCGTAGCTGCCGATCTGGCTGTCGCGCATGATCTCCAACGCGCGATCACGGTCGCGCCCGCCGCCCAGACCGTCCAAACAATCGGCCAGCCCGTCCTCGTGCAAAGCGCCCGTCAGGATGAGCCCGGCCCCCAATGTCAGCACCGCTGCCACGGATTGTGGCCAGACCTGCGCCATGGCCCAGAACAACCCGGCCAGCCCCAGCCCCAGCCCGAGCCCGGCCAAGGCGAAATAGCCCGGCGCGCGCGCCCATCGCGCCGGCGTGTAACCGCGCGCGGGCAAGGGCAGACGCGTCAGGAATTGCGCGGCGAGCAGGGCAGAGGCAAGGGCGTCGCGCATCGGTCAGCCTTGTGACACGCCCGCGCTGTGGAAACTGGCCATGTCGCAGAGCATGGCGCTGGCCGCCTTGACCAGCGGCCAGGCGAGCAGCGCGCCGGTGCCTTCGCCCAACCGCATGTCCATGTCCAGCAGTGGGTCGGCAGCCAGCCAGTCCAGCAGCACGCGATGGCCTGCTTCCTGGCCGCGGTGACAGAAGATCATCGCCGGGCGGATATGCGGCGCGCGTGCCAAGACCGCGACGGCGGTGGCAGTGGCGATAAACCCGTCGACCAGGACAAGCTGGCCGTTTTCGGCGGCCGCTTGCATCGCGCCTGCCATCATCGCCATTTCAAAACCGGCATATTCGGACAGTGCGGTGTCCGGGTCCAGTTCGGACCCACAGCGCGCAGCAGCGCGGGACAAGACGTCTTTCTTGCGGTCCAGCCCCGCATCATCGACACCCGTGCCGCGTCCGATCAGCGTATCCAGCGGCAGACCGGTCAGCTTGTGCGCCAACAGGCTTGCACTGGCGGTGTTGCCGATCCCCATCTCGCCGAAGGCAAGTGCATCCGCGCGCACGGCGGCAACCGTCTGTGCACCCGCGCGCAGAGCCGCGCTCAGTTCTGTATCGGTCATGGCGGGGCCATTCAGGCTGCTTCGGGTGCCGGGCGCGATCCGGCGCGACACCAGCGTCGGCGCGGTCAGCGCCGGACCTGCTACGCCGGCATCCACAACATGGACCGGGACGCCCATGCTCGCGGCAAACACATTGGCCGCAGCGCCACCTGCAAGGAAATTCTGTACCATTTGCCGTGTCACGTCTTGCGGAAAGGCCGACACGCCTTCGTGTGCGATGCCATGATCGGCGGCGAAAATGACCAAGTCGCATGTCGTGATCCGCGGGGTCAGGCTGTTGCGGAACCCTGCGATCTGGGCGGCGAGGGCTTCGATCCGGCCAAGTGCACCGGGCGGTTTCGTCTTGTTGTCGATGAAGGCCTGGATCTCGGCCTCTGACACGCGATGCGGGTTGCTGGTCATGTTGGCACCTTTTCAAACGTCGCCCAGCCGGGTGTAGCTCTCTGTGCCCGTGTTGCAATGTTTTTCGAAAGCGCGGGCCCAGGCGATCACGCTGCTTGTGTTACGGCGCGGACCTGTTCGTTGACGATCCGCGCGAATTCGGACAGCGAGAACGGCTTGCCAATGAACACGGCTTGGCCGAAACGCGATTGCGCGGCTACGCGGCTGTCCTCGGCATAGCCGGACATGAACACGATTGGCGTATCCGGAAAACGATCGCGGACCTGCGCGACCCATCCCGGACCATCGAGGCCCGGCATGATGACATCGGTGACGAATATATCCGGTCGCACGTCTGGATCGGTCAAGATTTCCAGCGCGGCTTCACCGGAGTCGGCTTCGAGCACGTCATGGCCTTGCAGTTGCAAGGCCCGCGCCGCGAAAGACCGGACCGGGGCCTCGTCTTCGACCAGCAAGACGGTGCTGCGCTTCACACCGCCGGAAATGGCTTTCGGGACGGTCGGGGCTTGCGCCGTGACCGCAGATGGCGCCGGGGCGGCCTGGGCAGGCTGGGCCGCGAAATAGATGGAAAAGGTTGTCCCCTGCCCTTCCACGCTGTCGACAAAGATGAATCCTCCCGACTGCTTGACGATGCCATAGACCGTTGACAGCCCAAGCCCCGTTCCCTCGCCCTGACGCTTGGTGCTGAAAAACGGATCGAACACCTTGGCCAGTGTGGCGGGCGCCATGCCAACCCCTTCGTCGCGCACCCGGATGATGGCATAATCGCCCGGCGCGAGGGTCGCACGGTCGCGCTTCAGGCCATCGGGCAAGGCGCAATGCTCGGTCTCTATCACCACCTCTCCGCCTATTGGCATGGCGTCGCGGGCATTGACCACGAGGTTCATGAGCACTTGTTCCAACTGGCGTTTATCAGACCGAATCGCGGGCATATCGTTGCCGTAACGCAGCGTCAGCGTGACCCGCTCGCCCACCAGACGGTTCAGCAGGTGGATCGCATCGGCCAGCATGTCGTGCAGGTCCAGCGTTTCGAATTGCAGGGTCTGCTTGCGCGAAAAAGCAAGAAGCTGACGCACCAATGCGGCCGCGCGATTGGTGTTTTGTTGTATCTGCATCAGGTCGGGATAGTCGATATCGCTGCGGTCGTGGCGCAACAGGATCAGGTCGCAATGCCCCGAAATCGCCGTAAGCAAGTTATTGAAATCATGCGCGATGCCACCGGCAAGCTGGCCGATGGCCTGCATTTTCTGGCTTTGTGTGAACTTGGCCTCCAACGCCTTGAACTCTGTTGCATCATGCATGATCGCCAGCAATTCCCCATCGGTGCCATAGGGGCGCAACGAGACTTGCAGGAACACGTCATCCGACGGGTTGGCGGCGCGTAACACTTCTGTGGCCTGCGCCAAGCGGCCACTGCGAATATCAGACAACCATTCGCCGACCGGACGCCCCAGGCCTTCCAGAAGGTCACAAAACCGCGGCACGGCGTCGTGACGCAAGCGCAGCAAGCGCCGCGTTTCCTCGTTGACCCGCGTCAGGAACCCGTTCTTGTCGATCAGGCCAATCGCGACCGGGAGGATTTTCAGCGCGTCAAAGCTGTCATCTGGATCCGCCGTGGCGGTGTCCTGATCCAGCAGGATAAGGGTATCTGCACCGCCTGGCGCGACGAGGCGCAAGCCCCGATGGCGCTGCCCGGTAGCGCATTCGACCACCGTGCCGATCGTTCCAGGTTCCGGCAGAGGCTGCTCGAACAGGTCGGACACGCGGCGCGGGACGGGCGCGCTTGGTGTCATCAGGCTGGGCGACGCATACAAGATGCGCCCGGCTTCCTCTGTCTGCAGCATTTGAAACGGTAACGCGTCGCGGGGATCGGCATGCTTGGTATCGGAAATCTGCCACAGCATCCGGCCATGCCCTGCAGGCCGCACGCGCAAACGCCAGTCATGCCCGATCAGGGCGACGGAATGCTCTGCCCTGCCCTGCGCATGGGCTTTTTCATGCAATCGCATCGCCAAGCTGGCGGGATCAGCCGACACATCGGCCAGAAGCAAGCTGGCAGGTTCGTGCAACGTGACCCTCCCCCCCATTGCAGCTTGCCGATTCTGCCAGAGCAGTCGCATGGTGGTCCCATCGACAAGAAAGGTGCTGTCATCGGCGTCGCCGTGCAGCGCGGCAAAGATCGCGAGATCGCGGCGCAGCCGCCGCTGTCCAAGCCAGCATACGCCCGCGATGGCACTAACCGATATCATCATCGAGACACCGGTCACAGCGCTCAGGATCGGCCAAAACCCCGCACCGGCAGACCACATCCCGACCAGGACCAGCCCGGCACCCACCGCAGCGAAACACGCCGACAGCAGAGCTTTGCGATCGGCCAAGACACCCCAAAGCCCCTTACGGCCAGGTATTGTTTCGGACGTTGCCAAATCACCCTCGATCGCTGCTGTTCCTGACCATGTCCGTCAGAGGTTAATTCCAGTTTAACCGACGCGATTTTTCTGGCAACCTAAAGGTGAATTTAACTCTGCTTAAAGATGATGGCGATATAGAACCCATCCCCTCCGTCAAGCGGTGTAAAGCGGCGGTGTCGCGCCAGGCTGGCTTTTCGGGTGCGGGACACGAACGCTTCTACTTGCTGGATATTTTCTTCATCCAGCAAAGAGCATGTGGCATAGGCCAGCGTACCGCCGGGCCGGACATGATCCCAGGCTTCGGTCAGAATGCGCGCTTGAACGTCTTGAAGTTCCGCAAGTTTTGCGCCGGTCAGCGCCCATTTCCCCTCGGGGGCGCGCCGCCAAGCGCCGCAACCGGAACAGGGCACGTCCGTCATGACAAGGTCGAACCGGCCCTCGACGCGTGGCTGGACGGAAATACCCGCGCCGGCGCGGGCCGCGCGGGCTGGCAAATCCTTCATGCGGGCCGGGTCCGCATCATGGGCGGTGACATGCGCCCCGGCGGCGGCCATGGCCAGCGCCTTGCCCCCGCCACCGGCGCAATAATCCAGAACCTGCTGGCCAGCCAGGTCATCGAGCTCGGCAAGCACCGCCTGCGATGCCGCGTCCTGCAATTCGACCCACCCGTCCAGGAACGCGCCGGATTGGCGGATGCGCCGAGCATTGCCCGTGACCTGCAACGCGGTATGTGCCAACGGGACGGGCCTTGTGTCCATGCCGTCCTGGGCCAGGCGTTCTGCCGCCTGACCCACTGTCACCCGCGCAAGATTGACACGCAGAACCACGGGTGCACGCTGTCGCAAAGCACGGAGCACCGGGTCTGCCTTCGCGCCCAGGCTGCGCTCGAAATAGGGCAGCAGCCAATCGGGACAATCGAGCGCCACGCCCCGCGGCATGGACGCCGGGTTCGGTGTGTCGGCATCGGTCAGGGCTGGCGGGGCATACCCGGTGCCGGTAAACAGCGTGGCCGGGTCTGTGCCTGCGGCGCGCAACAACCCCAGAACTAGGCCGCGCCCGTCATCGCGCCCGCCCAGATGCGCAAAAGAGCGCAGACATCGCAAACAATCGAACACATGATCGCGGATGGCCGCGCGATCCTTGGACCCGGCAAACCGATTGCCGCGCCCCCAGTTGGTCAGCGCCTGCTCGGCAGGTCTGCCCGCGCGGATTGTATCAAGGATTTCTATGGCCGCTTGCAGCCGTGCGCCGGGCGTCATGTGGCAGTCAGCGGCAACCGGCGGTCAGTTGCTCGTACCGGGCGACCAGCCAGTTCGGCGCGTCTGACGGGACCGCGTCGTTCAGGTTGCCCGAAAGCTGGCTGAACACGGCGGCGGACCGCGAATTTTCCACCATCTCGACCGATCCCGCGGGAACCGCGCGGTCAAAGACCAACAGCGCCACCGCGACCAGCAGGATGCCGCGCACGACGCCGAAGAAAAACCCGAGCCCCTGGTCGATGCCGCCCAGGGCCGAGTTGCGAATGAAGGACGAAAACAGCGGCGTGAACAAGGACGCCAGCACCAGCGCCAGCGCGAAGACGGCGGCAAAGGCGGCGATCACAGTCAATTCGCAGCTATCGCCAAGGAAATCGCCGACATAGGGAATTTCGCGGATCAGCGGTTGCGCGGCGGGCGCGAGCATGAAGGCAAGGATGGCCGCGACGATCCAGCCGATGATGGCCAGTGTCTCGCGCACGAACCCGCGGGAATAGGCAAGTATGCCCGACACGATGATGATGACGGCAACCCCGGCATCGACAAGCGTAAACGCGTCCATGACTCACTCCTGCTTGGCCGGATCATCCCGCGCCGAATACTTGTCCAACAACCTGCGCCAGATCGTCCATCTGGTTCAACCGCATGCCACCCAATTCGATCGGTTTGGCAAGACTTGGGCCGATAGCTGCGCTAAAACCAAGTTTTTGGGCTTCTTTCAACCTATTTTCGGTTTGCACCACGGGACGAAGCGCGCCGGACAGGCTGATTTCACCGAAAACCACGGTTTCAGGCGGCAATGCATGATCTTCGCGCGCGGACAGAAGCGCGCAGGCCAGCGCCAAATCGGCGGCGGGTTCCATCACGCGCATCCCGCCCGCGACGTTCAGGAACACGTCCATGCCCGCGAAGGGAATGCCGCAGCGCGCTTCCAGCACCGCCAGAACGGTGGACAAGCGCGCGCTGTCCAGACCGACCACGGTGCGGCGCGGCGTGCCAAGGGGCGAGGGCGCGACCAGCGCCTGAATTTCGGTCAGTACGGGCCGCGTGCCTTCCATGCCCGCGAACACGACCGATCCGGGCGCAGGTGTGCCGCGTTCGGACAGGAACAGGGCAGAGGGGTTGGCGACTTCGGCCAGCCCGCTGCCCGTCATCTCGAACACGCCGATTTCATCGGCCGGGCCGAAGCGGTTCTTGACCGCGCGCAGAATGCGGAACTGGTGGCCGCGCTCGCCTTCGAAATAGAGCACCGTATCGACCATGTGTTCGACCACGCGCGGCCCCGCGATCTGGCCTTCCTTGGTCACATGACCGACGATAATAACCGACACGCCGCGGCGCTTGGCGAAGCTGACCAGCTCATGCGAGGCCGCGCGCACCTGCGCCACCGACCCCGGCGCGCTGTCCACGGTATCCAGCCACATGGTCTGGATCGAATCGATCACGACCAGATCGGGGCGCTCCGCGTCCAGCGTGGTCAGGATGTCGCGCAGATGGGTTTCCGCCCCAAGCTGCACCGGCGCATCCGACAGGCCCAGCCGGGCGGCGCGCAGGCGCACTTGCGCTGCCGCTTCCTCGCCCGAGATATACATGCAACGCGCGCCCGCGCGGGCAAAGGCCGCCGTGGCCTGCAACAGAAGCGTGGATTTGCCGATGCCGGGATCGCCGCCCACAAGGATGGCTGACGCCGCAACCAGCCCGCCGCCCAACACGCGGTCCAACTCGTTCAGGCCCGAGGTCTGGCGCGGCGGGGGGGCCTCGGAGTCGGCCAGCGACCCAAGCGCGATTGTCTTGCCCTTCATCGCGCGGGGGCCGGGGCCGCGTGACAGGGGCGCTTCCTCGACAATCGTGTTCCAGCCGCCGCAGGCATCGCATTGGCCCGCCCATTTGCGATGGGTCGCGCCGCAGGCGGTACAAGTGAACTGGGGCGATGCTTTGGCCATGTGCGGGGTTATGACCTGCGCGCGTTAACCTTGCAAGCCATGCGACCCGCCCGCCTGCCGATGCAAGCTGAGCGCGCGCAATTCCGGCAGGGTCCGGCGCAAGGTGTCGGTCAGGTCGGCCTCTGTCGCGGTATGATCCGCATGGCTGTGCAACCGCGCCAGCACTTCGATATGCAGCCCGTCCTCGAAATAGCCAAGCTGCACGCGGGTGACGGTCGCCACCATCGGGTGTGCTTGCGCCAGGGTCAGGATCAGCCCCTCTATTTCACCACGCAGCGGGGCTTCGGTCGCGCCGAACCCGTCGAAATGGCCCGCCGGTTCGACATGGATGATGATATCGTCCAGCGCGTCGATCCGGTCGAGCGCGCCCGCGCGCGCGGCTTCGGCAATGCGGTGGCCTTCGGTGACGGTGATATGCGGGTCCACCATGACCGACACATCGGCCACGGCGCGCGCACCGTGCTGGCGCATCCGCAGATCGCGCAGGCCCTGCACGCCGGGGGTGCGCGACAGGCTGTCTTGCAGATCGGCGCGCAACCCGTCGGGGGCTTGGGTGTCGACCAGCTCGTCCACCGCGCCCTTGCCGAACTCCCACGCCACGCGGGCCAGCATGGCGGCGATGATGATGGCGGCCAGCGGGTCGCCCCAGCCGAACCCAAGCTGCGCCGCCCCCACGCCCGCAAGTGCCACGACGGACGACAGCGCATCTGTCCGGTGGTGCCACGCATTGGCGATTATCATGCGCGAGGATTCGCGTTCGCCCACCGCGCGTGTATAGTGAAACAGCGCCTCTTTCGCGACGATGGACAGC
>JAAAPG010000077.1 GCA_009908405.1 Alphaproteobacteria bacterium
GCAGTATCAACGGGATGGTCTATGTGCGCGGCCATGCGCGCGATTACGACCACTGGGCCGATCAGGGTGCCGATGGTTGGCGTTTTGCCGATGTGCTGCCCTATTTCCGCCGGATGGAGAATTGGCAGGCCGGCGCAAGCGCGTGGCGCGGGCGGGGCGGGCCTTTGCATGTGTCGCGTGGCACGCGCGAGAACCCGCTGTTTGACGCTTTTGTCGAAGCCGGGCGGCAGGCGGGCTACCCCGTGACCGACGATTACAACGGCGCACAGCAGGAAGGGTTCGGCACGATGGAGGCGACGATCCACGCGGGCCGGCGCTGGTCCGCCGCGCGCGCCTATCTGCGCCCGGCCATCGCGACCGGGCGGGTGCGCGTGCTGCGCGGATTGGCGGCGCGGGTGCTGTTCGACGCGGCCAACCGCGCGACCGGCGTTGTCTTGCAGGATGGTCAGGTCGCCCATGCGCGCGCCGAGGTGGTTTTGGCCGCCAGCAGCCTGAACACGCCAAAGCTGCTGATGCTGTCGGGCATCGGCCCTGCCGCGCATCTGGCAGAGCATGGGATCACGCCGCGCGCCGATCGCGCGGGCGTTGGCCAGAACCTGCAAGACCATCTGGAGCTGTACCTGCAATACGCGGCCAGCCAGCCGATCACGCTGTTCAAATACTGGAACCTGCTGGGCAAGGCCTGGGTCGGGGCGCAGTGGTTGCTTGCGCGCAAGGGGCCAGGTGCGTCGAACCAGTTCGAGGCTTGCGCCTTTATCCGCTCGCGCGCGGGCGTGGAATATCCCGATATCCAGTATCATTTCCTGCCCATCGCCGTGCGCTACGACGGGCAGGCGGTGGCTGAGGGGCACGGGTTCCAGACCCATGTCGGCCCCATGCGCTCTGCCAGCCGGGGCTGGGTGAAACTGGCCAGCCCGAGCGCGCAGGATGCGCCGCGTATCTGTTTCAATTACATGAGCGACCCGCAGGATTGGGAAGATTTCCGAACCTGCATCCGGCTGACGCGCGAGATCATGGGGCAGGACGCGTTTGCGCCATACCTGAAGCACGAAATCCAGCCGGGCGCGGATCTGCGCGACGATTCCGCGCTGGACGCGTTTATCCGCGACCATGTCGAAAGCGCCTATCACCCCTGTGGCACCGCCCGGATGGGGCGGCGGGATGACCCGGACGCGGTGGTGGACCCGCAAGGCCGCGTGATCGGGGTGGACGGGCTGCGCGTGGCCGACAGTTCGATCTTTCCGCGCATTACCAATGGCAATCTGAACGCGCCCTCGATCATGGTGGGCGAGAAGATCGCGGATCACATCCTGGGCCGCAGCCTGCCCGCCATGAACCTGGAACCGTGGGTCCACCCCGCGTGGCAACAGGCACAACGCTGAAATTTCTTGCAATACCTGTGCATCTGCCCAAGGATTGGGCGCAGGGCGGGCTGAAGCCGGGCGCAAGACTTGCACAGCCCCGCCGGTCATGCGCTGCTGCGCTATCAACAACCCGACAGGAGAGCTGCAATGTTCTACAGATCCGTCCCCGCCGCGCTGGGCTTTGGCCTGCTGGCCGCCGCCGCGCAGGCGCAGACCTCCATGCCCTTCGCGCTGGACTGGAAATTCGAAGGGCCCGCCGCCCCCTATTTCGTGGCCATCGACAAGGGCTATTTCGCGGATGCCGGGCTGGAGGTGGAGATCGCGGCGGGGCAAGGCAGCCTCGATGCCATCCCCAAGGTGGCCACCGGTGCGTTCCCGGTGGGCTTTGCCGACATGAACAGCCTTATCAAGTTCCTGGACCAGAACCCCGGCGCCCCGGTCACGGGCGTGATGATGGTCTATGACAAGCCGCCCTTCGCCATCGTGGGCCGCCGGTCGCTGGGCGTGGAAACCCCGTCCGACCTGGAAGGCAAGGTCCTGGGCGCGCCGCCGCCCGACGGCGCCTGGGCGCAATGGCCGATCTTCGTGTCCGAAACCGGGATCGACGCGGATAGCGTGACCGTGGAGCCCGTGGGCTTCCCGACGCGCGAGCCGTCGCTGGCCGAAGGCACCGTGGCCGCCGTGACCGGCTTCAGCTTTACATCCTTCCTGAACACCGTGCGCCTTGGCGTGCCCGAAGATGACGTGTCGGTCATCCTGATGGCCGATCACGGCGTGGACCTGTATGGCAACGCGATCATCGTGAATACCGATTTCGCCGCCGACAACCCGGAGGCGGTGCGCGGCTTCCTCGATGCCGTCGCCAAGGGGGTGGTCGATACCATTGCCGACCCCGCCGCCGCGATCGAAAGCCTGGCCAGCCGCAACCCGGCGATGGATTCCGACCTGGAATTGCGGCGCCTGGAATTGGCGTTGGAGGCCAATATCGTGACCGACGCGGTGCAAGACAATGGCATGGGCCTGATCGATGACGCGCGTTTCGCCAATGCGCTGGAGCAGATCGCGCTGACCTATGACTACGAATCCACGCCGGATGCAGACCTGTTTTTCACCGATGCCTACCTGCCCGAGGGCGGGTTCAAGCTGGATTGATGGGCTTGCGGGGCCGGTGTCTGTCACCGGCCCTGTCCGTATGGGAAAGGCATGGAAAACCTGATAAATATCAAGGGCGTGCGCCACGCCTACCAGACTGATGCCGGGCCATTGCCGGTGCTGGACGGGCTGGAAATTGGTGTGCCCGAAGGTGGCTTCGTGGCCGTGGTGGGCCCCTCGGGCTGCGGGAAATCAACACTCACCCGGCTGGTCGCGGGGCTGATGAAGCCCGACCATGGCGAGGTCTGGCTGCACGGCGAACGTGTCAAGGGGCCCCGGTCCACCGTGGGCATGGCGTTCCAGAACCCGGTGCTGCTGGAATGGCGCACGATCCTGAAAAACGTGCTGTTGCCCTTGGAAATCGTGCCCAGCAAGCTGTCCAAGAAAGAGGCCGAGGACCGCGCCCGCTTTCTGCTGTCGCTTGTCGGGCTGGACGGGTTCGAAGACAAGCGCCCCTCGGAACTGTCTGGCGGGATGCGCCAGCGCGCCAGCCTGTGCCGGGCGCTGATCCATCAGCCCGAAGTGCTCATCCTCGATGAACCTTTCGGCGCGCTCGATGCCTTCACCCGCGAGGACCTGTGGCAGACCATGCACAAGGTAAAGGAACGCGAACCCTTTACCGGCGTGCTGATAACCCATGACCTCCGCGAGTCGATCTTCCTGGCCGACCAGGTCGTCGTGTTGTCGGGCCGCCCGGCGCGCACGCAATACGTGCTCGATATTCCGCGCAAATCCGCCCCCACGCTCGATGACCTGTACACCCCCGAAGCGGCAGAGCAACTCAATATCCTGCGTCACCAGATCCAGGTGGCCCAGGGGCGTGCACCGGAAGGGACGACATGAACAAGCATCTGCAAGCCATCATCGTGCCGGTTGTCGCCGTGATCGTCTTTCTGGTGTTCTGGGAAGGTCTGGTCTGGGTCAATGGCTGGCCGACCTACAAGATGGCCGCCCCGTCCGATCTGCCAGAGGCATTCGAACGCCATTGGTCGCTGTTCCTGACCATGGGCTGGCAAACCCTTTGGCGCACCATTCTGGGCCTGCTGCTGGCGGTTTTGTTCGGCACGGCGCTGGGCATGATCATGGGGTTTTCGCGCATCATGCGCGACGCGCTCTACCCGCTTCTGGTGGGCTTCAACGCCATCCCGAAAGCAACCGTCGTGCCCATCGTGGCGCTGATGTTCGTCGGCCAGCACGATTTCAACACGGTGCTTCTGGCGTTCATGATCTCTTTCTTCCCGATCGCGGTGTCGGTCAGCATCGGGCTGTCCACGCTGGAGCCGGAATACCGTGACATCCTGCGCAGCCTCGGCGCGTCGCAAGCGACGATCTTCTGGAAAATCGCCCTGCCGAAAACCTTGCCCGAATTCTTCGGCGCGCTGAAAGTCGCGGTCACGCTGGCCTTCATCGGCACGAATCTGATGGAAATCGTCAGCCCCCATGGCCGCGGCTTGGGCGCGCTGTTCGACAGCGGGCGCACCAATTCCGATTTCCCGCTGATGTTCGCGGTGCTCATCGCCTTGGCCTTCCTCGGGATCGTACTCTACTACATCGTCGTCGCGCTGGAAAAGATCTTCGCGGGCTGGGCCGAACGCACGCCGGGTTAAGCGCGCTGGCGTGTCTGGCCCGCGCCGGGGTGAATGGGGCCAAAGGCCCCAGAGGGGCAGCGCCCCTGAAACCCCGGCATCATGTAAAAAGGCGGGCACACGGCCCGCCTTTTTTCCGTTTGGTCACATCCGGTAATTCAGCCGATGATCGCGTTCAGCGTGGCAGAGGGACGCAGCACTGCCGCGGTCTTGGCCGGATCGGTGTGGTAATACCCACCCAAGTCGACCGGCTGGTTTTGCGCGTCCAGCAATTCCGCGACGATGGCCGATTCCCCGTCGGCCAGCCCCTTGGCCACGGGGCCGAAATGCGCGGCCAGTTCCGCGTCATCGGTCTGCGCGGCCAGCGCTTCGGCCCAGTAGCGGGCGAACCAGTAATGGCTGTGCCGGTTGTCGGGCTGGCCTGCCTTGCGGCCGGGGCTGCGGCCATGGTCCAGCACACCCTGCGTGGCGCTATCCGCCGTGCGCGCCAGGATTTGCGCCTTGGCGTTGCCGGTGCTGTCGCCCAGGAACTTGAAGCTTTCGGCAAGCGCGCAGAATTCCCCAAGGCTGTCCCAGCGCAGATGACCAGTGCGCACAAGGTCTTGTACATGCTTGGGGGCAGAGCCGCCCGCGCCCGTTTCGAACAACCCGCCGCCCTGCATCAGCTTGACGATGGACAGCATCTTGGCGCTGGTCGCCAGTTCCAGGATGGGGAACAGGTCGGTCAGGTAGTCGCGCAGCACGTTGCCGGTGATGGCGATGGTGTTCTCGCCCTTGGTGATGGTCTCCAGGCTGGCGCGGGTCGCGTCGCGCGGGGTCATGATCTCGAACTTGTCGGCCACGCCCTTGGCCTCCAGAATGGGTTTCACCAGCTTGATAAGCTCGGCATCATGCGCGCGGGTTTCGTCCAGCCAGAAAATCGCGCGATAGCCGGTCTCTGACTGCCGGGCGATGGCCAAGTTGACCCAATCCTCGATGGGCGCGCGGCGCGCGCTGGCAGAGCGCCAGATATCGCCCTTTTCGACCTCGTGTTCGTGCAGCACCGTGCCGTCATCCAGCACCATGCGCACCACGCCCGTCGCCGGGATTTCGAATGTGGTCGGGTGGCTGCCGTATTCCTCGGCCTTCTGTGCCATCAGGCCGATGTTCTGCACCGTGCCGGCGGTGGCGGGGTTCATCGCGCCGTTTTCCTTGAAGAAGCGGATCGCCTCGTCATAAACCGGCGCATAAGAGCTGTCGGGGATGACGCAGGTCGCGTCATGTTCCTTGTTGTCCGGCCCCCAGCCCTTGCCGCCGCCGCGGATAAGCGCGGGCATGGACGCGTCGATGATCACGTCGGACGGCACATGCAGGTTGGTGATGCCGCGGTCGCTGTCGACCATGTACATCGGCGGGCGCGCGTCGCGGCAGGCGTCGATCGCGGCCATGATGTCGGCGCGGTCCTTGACGCGCTCCAGCAGGTCGCCAAGGCCCGAATTGGGGCTGACACCCAGCGCGGCCATGTCCTCGCCGTACTGCTTGAACACCGGGGCCAGCCAGGCTTTGACCGCGTGGCCGAAGATGATCGGATCGCTGACCTTCATCATCGTGGCCTTCATGTGCAGGGAAAACAGCGTGCCATCGGCCTTGGTTTTCTCGATCTCGTCGGCCAGGAACGCATCCAGTGCCTTGGCCGACATGAAGGTCGCATCCACCACGGTGCCCGCCGGGTAGCTGACGGCGTCTTTCAGCACGGTTTGCGTGCCGTCCAGCGCCACGTGGTCGATGGTCGCGATGCCGGGCTGCGCCAGCGTGACCGAGCGTTCGTTGCTGAAGAAATCGCCCGCGTCCATGGTCGCCACGCGGGTTTTGCTGTCCTTGGACCATTCGCCCATGCGGTGCGGGTTGGCTTGCGCGAATTTCTTGACGGCGGCCGCGGCGCGGCGGTCGGAATTGCCCTCGCGCAGCACCGGGTTCACGGCAGAGCCCTTGATGGTGTCATACCGCGCGCGGATTTCCTTTTCCGCGTCGGTCGACGGGGTTTCCGGGTAGTCGGGCAGGGCGAAGCCCTGGCCTTGCAATTCGCGCACCGCGGCCACCAATTGCGGGACAGAGGCCGAGATATTCGGCAGCTTGATGACATTCGCCTCTGGCGTTTTCACCAGCTCACCCAGTTCGGCCAGGTCGTCGGGAATGCGCTGATCTTCGGTCAGGAAATCCGGAAAGGTCGCCAGAATACGGCCCGCCAGCGAAATATCCTTGGTGCCGACGCGGACACCGGCCGCGGTGGCAAAGCGCTGGATGATCGGCAGCAATGACGCCGAGGCAAGCTCGGGCGCCTCATCCACCTTGGTATAGATGATGTCGGGAATGGTCTTGTCGGTCATGTCTGGCCCCTCTTGGAAATTTGGGGCCACCATAGGCGCTTTTCTGTCCGAGGTAAACAGTGCACAACGGTATACCGAAAGGATTTCCGCACCGCTTTGCCGATTTTCCGCGGCGCAGCAAAATGCCCCGGCGATTTGCGCCGGGGCATCGAGGAGTCAGAGGCTGGCGTCCAGCGCCGCGACGACCGCGTCGCCCATGCCGGATGTCGAGACCGGCACGCCGCCCTCTGGCCCCATCAGGTCTGCCGTGCGCGCGCCGTCGGCCAGCACCTTTTCGACCGCGCGTTCGACGCGGGCGGCCTCCGCGCCCAGATCGAAGCTGTAGCGCAGCGCCATGGCAAAGCTGAGGATGCAGGCGATCGGGTTCGCCTTGCCCTCTCCCGCGATGTCGGGGGCAGAGCCATGGACCGGCTCATACAGCGCCTTCGGGCAGCCATTCGTCATCGGCGCGCCAAGGCTGGCCGAGGGCAACATGCCAAGACTGCCGGTCAGCATCGCGGCGCAATCCGACAGGATATCGCCGAACAGGTTATCGGTCACGATGACGTCGAATTGCTTGGGCCAGCGCACAAGCTGCATGGCGCCATTATCGGCATACATGTGGCTGAGCGCGACCTCGGGGTAATCGCGCGCCACTTCGGTCACCACGTCGCGCCACAGAATGCCCGATTCCATGACATTGGCCTTTTCCATGGAGCACAGCTTCTTGTCGCGTTTCATGGCCAGGTCGAAGGCCGAGCGCGCCACGCGTTCGATTTCTGACGCGGTGTAGCGCTGCGTGTTGACGCCGACGCGTTCCCCGCCCTCATCGAACACGCCGCGCGGTTCGCCGAAATAGACACCGCTGGTCAATTCGCGCACGATCATGATGTCGAGACCCGCAACCACGTCTTTCTTCAAGGACGAAAAATCGGCCAAGGCGTCGAAACATTGCGCCGGGCGCAGGTTGGAAAACAGGTCCATCTCCTTGCGCAGGCGCAGCAAGCCGCGCTCGGGCTTGACGCTGAAATCCAGCACGTCGTATTTCGGGCCGCCCACCGCGCCCAGAAGCACCGCGTCCACCGCTTGCGCTTTCGCCATCGTGTCGTCGTGCAGCGGGGTGCCATGCGCGTCATAGGCCGCGCCGCCGACCAGGTCTTCGGATACGTCGAAAGCCAGCCCGCGTTTTGCGCCCATCCAGTCGATGATCTTGCGGACTTCGGTCATCACCTCTGGGCCGATGCCGTCGCCGGGCAGGATAAGCAGGGAAGGGGTGGTCATGGGCGTGTCCTCTGGTCTGAACTGTTGCGCATTCGCTAGCCCCTGACCGCCGGGGCGTCAAGTTGGCGCATGGGCGATTGTGACCGCGCGGGGGCGTGCTAGACAGGTGTCGCAGGCAAGAACGGGGCAGGGCATGAACAGCAGCTTCGACGCGGTGGTGATCGGTCGCAACGAGGGCGCGCGCCTGCTGCGGGCACTGGCGGCGGCGCAGACGGTGGCGCGGCAGGTTGTCTATGTCGATAGCGGCTCAAGCGACGGGTCGGCAGATGCGGCGCGCGGCTTGGGTGTGACGGTGATAGAGCTGGACCCGGCGCGCCCTTTCACGGCGGCACGCGGGCGCAATGCGGGGCTTGCGGCGCTGCCAGATGCCGAATTCTTGCAATTCATTGACGGTGATTGCGTTCTGGAACCGGGCTGGCCCGCCCGTGCGCTGGCGCATTTGCATGAGCACCCGCGCGCCGGATTGGTCTTTGGCCGCCAGTATGAGGCCGCGCCGGACGCGTCGATCTACAACTGGATGACCGACTGGGAATGGAACAAACCGCTGGGGCCGGACACGTTTTGCGCGGGTTGCCTGATGGTGCGTGCCGACGCCCTGCGCGGGGTCGGGGGGTATAACGAAACCCTGATCGCGGGCGAAGACGACGACATGTGCCACCGGATGCAGGCGGCGGGCTGGCAGACATGGTGCATCGATGCGCCGATGACCGAACATGACGCGCGGCTTTTGTCGCTGGCACCGTGGTGGCGGCGCAGCCTGCGCGCGGGCCACAGCTATGCCGAACTCGGCGTGCTGCACGGGGCGGCGGCAGGTCAACGCCGTCGTGCCATGCTGTGGGGAGCGGTGTTGCCGCTGGTCGCGATGGGCGGCTTGCTGGTCGGGTGGTCCGTGATGATTGCTGTGGCGGCGCTCTACGTGATTTCGCTGCTGCGTCAATGGTGGCGGTTTCGCGCGCGGGGCCTGAATGCGCGCCGCGCGGCGCAGGCAGCCGGATTGTTGATGCTGGGCAAAGTCGCCGAGGCCGTCGGTATGACCGACTACTGGCGTGCCCGTGTGGCAGGACGCAGGCGAGACTTGATTGAATACAAGTAGGCGCGATCAATCCCGGACCACATAGACCGACTGCTTGGCATGGCGGACCACGCGGGCCACGTTCGGGCCCAGCAGGTAGTCGCGCGCCTCGGGTCGGTGCGCGGCCATGATGATGACATCGACCGCCAACTCATCCGCCGCGCGCAGGATTTCATCGTAGATGTTGCCATGCAGAACATGTGGGCGCACCTCTATGCCGCCGGGGACATTCTGCGATACCCATTTGCGCAAGGCTTCGCCGAACTGGTGCAGCGCAGTCTGCTCGAACCCGGTTTTGAAAAACGTGCCCACCATCGACATGCCGAAATCGGGCAACACGCTGACCACGTGCAATTCGCCACCCCCTTGGAGCATTTTTTGCGCCTCTGCCATGGGGGTAACCCAAGAGGCGGGTGAGGACAGGTCGATCGGCAACAGGATCTTGATAGCCATAAACGGGTTCCTTTCCGCAGTCAGAGGCACAACAGGACACCCTCAACCGGCCGATTTCAAGACATTTGTCGCGCATGTGCGACGGGTTCGAACGGCAAAGACAGGTTGGGCCTGCACCTGTCCCTTGCGCGGGCAGGTGGTGCGACCGCCTTGCGCGGGTCCGCAATCGACGTCGCGCTGACCCGTCGCCTTTGGCGCGCCTGTGCGCAGGCTGCCGTCTGCGCTGGAGTCGCGTTCCACATCCCATGACACCAGCAGGGTCAGGGCCAAGAGTGCCGGTGCCGCCCCACGGGCGCGCTTGATGCGTTTGACCTGCCAACCGCGATCATTTTTCTTCCGGCACCATGGCCGTCCGTTCCGCCCGTTCCTGGCCGACTTCGGGTTTTTCAGAGCCCTCGCCAGGCTGGTCACCCCACCCCGCGCGGCTTGAGTTGCGAGATGTTCCAGGGGTGCGAAACAGAGGGTGCGCCGAAAAAATAGCCTTGAAGGCAGTCTACCCCCATTTCGACTAAAACGCGCGCATCTTCCGCCGTTTCGACCGACTCGGCCACGGTGAACATGTCGAAATGCTGGGCGATCGACACCAGGGCCTGCGTCAGGATGTGATTGTCGGGATTGGCGCTGATGCCGCGAATAAACTCGCCGTCTATCTTGATGATGTCGAAATAGAAATCTTTCAGGTAGCGAAACGCGGTATATCCGGCGCCGAAATCATCCAGCGCAAAACAGATCCCGCGTTCCTGCATGTCCGCCATGAAGTCGATCACAAGCTCTGGCATATCCATGGCAGAGGATTCGGTGATCTCCAGGATCAGTCGTTCGGCGAGTGTCGGATCACTGCGCAAGCCGCGTTCCAGCGCGGCCAACCATTCGGGGTAGCCGATGGAGCGTGCGGACATGTTTATGGACAGCCGAATTCCCGGTTCTGCCGCCAGCGTGTCCAGCCCCATTTCCAGTGCCAGGCAGTCGATCCGACGGCCAAGTTCACGGGTTTCGACAGCGCCGATGAAATCGGCGGCCGGAATGATCCGGCCGGTCGGGTCCATGATCCGGATCAGCCCTTCATAGAACGCGGCCCGTTTGGGCATGCGCGCCTGAACGACCGGTTGGAAGGCAAGCATCGCGCGCTTGTCATTCAGCGCATCGCGAACCATCACGATGGCATTGCGGGTTTTTTCATCGGCAGCCACGCTGAGCGGCGATGCTTTCGGGGGTGTGTCATAAAATTGCATGGGCATCTCCGGCGGTTTCCTCCTGTTATTTCCGACAGGGCTTAATCGCCGGTTAAACCGACAATGTTCGCTAAAAGTTTTCTTATTTTTCGACAGGTCCCGATCCGCCCGCGTTCATTGCCAAGCGGGTCTGCCTTGGCTATAGCCGTGACGCCGGGACACATTCGGGAAAGGGCCGCGCGCATGTCTGCAAAATCTGCCAATAGCATGTGGGGCGGTCGGTTTTCCGCCGGTCCCGATGCGATCATGGAGGCGATCAATGCTTCTATCGGTTATGATAAACGCTTGGCGCCGCAGGATATTGCCGGGTCACGCGCCCATGCCGCGATGCTGGCCGCGACCGGTATTCTGACCGGCGAGGACGCGGCGGCTATCGACGCTGGCCTGACGCGGGTTCTGGAAGAGATCGAGGCGGGTGAGTTCGCCTTCTCCCCCGCGCTGGAGGACATTCACATGAATGTCGAGAACCGCCTGCGCGAAATGATCGGTCCGGCGGCGGGCCGTTTGCACACGGCGCGTTCGCGCAACGACCAGGTCGCGGTCGATTTCCGCATGTGGGTGCGCGACCAATGCGACGTGGCCATCACCGGGCTGGACGCGCTGATGCGCGCATTCGTGGCCCAGGCAGAGGCGGGGGCGGATTGGGTCATGCCCGGTTTCACCCATCTGCAAACCGCGCAGCCGGTGACCTGGGGCCATCATATGCTGGCCTATGTGGAAATGTTTGCCCGCGACCGCTCGCGCTTTGTCGATGCCCGCGCGCGGATGAACGAATGCCCGCTGGGCGCGGCGGCGCTGGCGGGCACGTCCTTTCCCATCGACCGGCACATGACCGCGCAGGCGCTGGGCTTCGACCGTCCCACGGCCAATTCGCTGGACAGCGTGTCGGACCGCGATTTCGCGCTGGACTACCTGTCGGCGGCCAGCATTTGCGCCATGCACCTGTCGCGCTTTGCCGAGGAATTGGTGATCTGGTCCTCTGCCCAGTTCCGCTTCGTGCGCATGTCGGACCGGTTTTCGACCGGGTCCAGCATCATGCCGCAAAAGCGCAACCCCGATGCCGCGGAGTTGCTGCGCGCCAAGCTGGGGCGGATCATGGGCGCGACGGTGGCGCTGTTCACCGTCATGAAGGGCCTGCCGCTGGCCTATTCCAAGGACATGCAGGAAGACAAGGAACAGGTGTTCGACGCCGCCGACACCCTTGCTCTGGGGCTGGCCGCGATGGAAGGCATGGTCAGCGACCTGACCGCCAACCGGCCCGCGTTGGAAGCGGCGGCAGCCTCTGGCTTTTCCACCGCCACCGATTTGGCCGATTGGCTGGTGCGCGAGCTGAACCTGCCGTTCCGCGACGCGCATCACGTGACCGGCAGCCTGGTCAAACTGGCAGAGGACAAGGGCTGCGACCTGCCCGACCTGTCGCTGGAGGAGATGCAGAAAGTGCATGGCGAAATCACCGATGCGGTCTATTCTGTGCTGGGCGTGCACAATTCGGTCGCCAGCCGCACCAGCCATGGCGGCACCGCGCCGGATAACGTGCGCGCGCAAATTGCCCGCTGGAAAGAGGTGTTGGGATGAAATACGCCGCTTTGGCACTCGCGCTGATCTTGGCCGCTTGCGGCGCCGACGGCCCGCCCACGGCGCCCGAACGCAGCACGCCGGGTCTGGATGTGTCGGGCGAGGTCATCATCGGAGTGCAAACGGAACTATGACCCCGCTTCGCCTGATCTTTCTTGCACTGGCCATCTGGGGCGCGATCCACCCCATGTATTGGTTCATCTCGTGGTTCCTGCAAAACGGCTGGTCCATCATGGCCATGGTCGATGCGTGGCATGTCAACGCCGCCACTTCCGGGCTGGTGTGGGACCTGACCATCGCCGCCGTGGCGCTGACGGTCTTCGTGATCGCCGAGTGCATCACCCGCAAACGCTATATCGGGTTGATCGCCATTCCCGCGACCTTTTGCATCGGCGTCTCCTGCGGGCTGCCACTGTATCTGTTCCTGCGGTCAAAACCGGACTGACCCTTCATCTTGCCCCAAATACTCCCGCCGGAGGCACCCGTCCCATGCCGTGCGCTCCGCGGCTCGATTGAAAGCCCCAGATGGACCACTTCCTGTATAATGATGGCGTGCTATGCGCCGAAAATGTGCCCCTGACCGAAATCGCGGCACAGGTCGGAACGCCATTTTACGTCTATTCCACCGCCACGCTGACGCGCCATTTCACCCTGTTCCAAGAGGCGTTGGCGGGCACCGATCACCTCGTTTGTTTTGCGGTCAAAGCGCTGTCGAACGTGGCCGTCTTGCGCGTGCTGGCGCAGCTTGGCGCGGGGATGGACGTGGTGTCGGGCGGTGAATACCGCCGGGCGAAGGCCGCGGGCGTGCCGGGCGCGCGGATCGTGTTTTCCGGCGTCGGCAAGACGCGGGACGAAATGGCGTTGGTGCTGCGCGACGGCATTCGCCAGGTCAATGTCGAATCGCTGGAAGAACTGCGCGTGCTGTCAGAGGTCGCGGCAAGCATGGGCGCAACCGCCCCGATTGCCCTGCGCGTGAACCCCGATGTGGATGCGAAAACGCATGAGAAAATCGCCACCGGCCGCAAGGAAGACAAGTTCGGCGTGCCGATCAGCCGCGCGCGCGAAATTTATGCGCAAGCGGCCACGCTGCCCGGTATCCAGGTTGTGGGCGTCGATGTGCATATCGGCAGCCAGTTGACCGACCTCGCCCCGTTCGAGGATGCGTTCACCAAGATCGCCGACCTGACGCGCGACTTGCGCGCGGATGGCCATGCCATCACCCGGCTGGACCTTGGCGGCGGTCTGGGCATTCCCTACACGCGGTCCAACGAAACCCCGCCCCTGCCGCTGGACTATGGCGCGATGATCCGCCGGGTTCTGGGCGATCTGGACGTGGAAATCGAAATCGAACCGGGCCGATTGATTGCCGGGAATGCGGGGCTTCTGGTCGCCTCGGTGATTTATACCAAGGCGGGCGAGGGGCGGGATTTCCTGATCCTCGATGCCGCGATGAACGACCTGATCCGTCCGGCCATGTATGGCGCGCATCACGATATTGTCCCGGTGCTGGAAGCGCAGGCCGCCGCCGACCAGCGCCCGCTCGATATTGTCGGCCCGGTCTGCGAATCGGGCGATACTTTTGCCAAGGCGCGGCCCATGCCGCCGCTCGATGCCGGGGCGCTTGTCGCCTTCCGCTCGGCGGGGGCTTATGGCGCGGTGATGGCGTCGGAATACAACACAAGGCCACTGATCCCCGAAGTTCTGGTCGATGGCGATCAATTCGCGGTCATCCGGGCACGCCCCACCTTTGACGAAATCCTGTCACGCGATACATTGCCTGCATGGCTGGCCGACTGACCAGCCCGCAAGCGAGGGCGCATGGCCAAGACCAAAGCCAAGACCACGACGCTGGATCGCGCATTGCGCGGCACGTTCGCCGGGCTCTGGGCCGAGCGCTTGGTGCGCGCCTTTTGGCCACTGCTGACGGTGGCATTGCTGATCTGGGCGGCGCTGGCCTTTGGCGTGCAGGATGTGCTGCCCGGCGGCTGGGCTGCCGGGTTCGGCCTTGGCGGCCTGGCCGTTGCGCTGGCAAGCGCGGCTTGGGGCGTGTGGCGGCTGGATATTCCGCGCCGGGCCGAGGCTGCGCGCCGCCTGGACCAGACGCTTCCGGGCCGCCCCCTGACCGCCATGGCCGACACTGTCGTGGTGGGCGCGGGCGATCCCGGCACGCAAGCCCTTTGGGCGGCACATCTGGCCCGCGTCTCGCGGGGTCTGGATCAGGCCCGCGCGGTGCCGGGTGATCTGCGGCTGGCGCTGTTCGAC
>JAAAPG010000051.1 GCA_009908405.1 Alphaproteobacteria bacterium
TCAATGATCTGACACAGCCGCTCAACAGGAAGCATGTCAGCGTTCTTTGCGATGAAAGCGAACCTCATTTGCTTCGCTCCGCAAAGAACTGGGTGGCCTTTTTAACACCTCCCTCTCCTCCCGCAGCATACGGTTCTCTTTCCGCAGCTCGGCGATCTCGCGCTCGAGATCGGACTGGGCGGTTGGCTTCTCAGGATTGCGCCGATCTTGCTGGATCCAACGGCTCAGCGTCGAGAAGCCGACGCCAAAATCAGCTGCCACCTGTTTACGCGGTAGCCCGCTGGTCAACGCTACCCGCACTGCGTCTGCGCGGAATGCCGGGGTTGGTTTCGATGCCATGATGTCTCTCCTTTGTGGCAAAATACCAAGTCAAAGGAGCGGAACAATTCCGTGACAGGTCCACGAGTTCGGCGAATGGGTGTCGGTGTTCGGCGATGCCAAGATGACCACTGCGCTGCTTGATCGCGTCACTCGGCATTGCAAAATTATCGAGACGGGCAACACATCCTACCGCTTCGCCCAAAAGCAAACCTCGAACCAAAGCCTGAACCAGAAAAAGCAAAGCCCGCAGACACGCCCGCTATGTGGGAGCCGCTCGCCTGTGGGCTTCGCTTGCCCAAAGGTGGCTCAGTTTTGAATGCCGATTGACACCACGGGGAATGGCTTCAGGCGCAACGTCGCAAGATTTCGGCAAAGTTGCGGCTAGGTGAGAAGATCGCCTATATCCACAATCACTGTGATGTGCTGAAGCCCTCCCTGACCGCCATCGCGAATGGTCACCCGCAAACCCACATCGACGACCTGCTGCCTTGGAACTTCAAGCTGTCAACCTGAAAGCTGGGGAATCCGTAGCGGACGATTACATCAGTAACACCGCGAACCGCAGACGTCGCGCTCTTCGTCACGGTCTGGGGCGGATTGCTGGAGGCGCAGAGCCGCCCCATGCCGTTCAAGTCAAGTAGCGGTTCACCAGATTTTCCAACCGTTCCTGCCGACCAGAGCGGGGCTTCGGATCGATGCCCTTGTTCTCCACCCGATGGGCGAGAGTCGCGAGGTCCTGTTCCAGCACGTCCGAGCCATCCCAATCCGCATAACGATTGCTCCGGGCGGTCTCCAGCAGGTTGTCCTCGAACATCCGCGCAGCGGCCTTGAAACCCGCGGCGCAAGTGTCCATCCCACCCACATGGGCAAGGACTAGATCAGCCGGATCTATGGACTGGCGACGAAGCTTGGCGTCGAAGTTGGTGCCACCCCGGCCCAAGCCACCGGCGCGCAGGATCTCGTAGTAGGCCAGCGCCACTTCGGGCACGTTGTTCGGAAACTGGTCGGTATCCCAGCCGGACTGGTAATCGTTGCGGTTCATGTCAATGGACCCGAGGATTCCCAGCGCGCCGGCCAGCGCGAGTTCATGCTCGAAGCTGTGTCCGGCCAGCACCGCATGGCCGCATTCAATGTTGACGCGGACCTCGTTTTCCAGACCGAAATCCTTGAGGAAGCCGTAAACCGTGGCGACATCGTAGTCATATTGGTGCTTCGTCGGCTCCTGCGGTTTGGGCTCGATAAGAAGCTGGCCCTCGAATCCGATCTTGCGCGCGTAGTCCACCACCTGCGCCAGGAACCGGCCCGCCTGCTCGCGTTCGCGGGCCAGATCGGTGTTGAGCAGGGTCTCGTAGCCCTCGCGCCCGCCCCACATGACGTAGTTCTCTCCGCCCAGCTTCCGCGTCGCGTCGAGACAGGATTTCACCGTGGCAGCTGCATAGGCATAGACTTCCGGGTCGGGATTGGTCGCCGCCCCGGCCATATAGCGGCGGTGCGAGAACAGATTCGCCGTCCCCCAAAGTAGACCGGTGCCGCTCTGTTCCATCTTTTCGCCGAAGTAATCGGTGATCTCGTCCAACCGGGCGCGGCTTTCGGCAAAACTGTCACCTTCCGGGCGCACGTCGGCATCGTGGAAGCAGAAATAGGGCGCATCGAGAATCTCGAACAGCTCAAAGGCAGCATCTGCCTTGAGCTTGGCGCGCTCCATGCTGTCCTGAGGCTGCCAGGGACGGATCAGGGTCTGCCCGCCGAAGGGATCGTTGCCCTCCCAGGCGAAGGAATGCCAATAGGCCACGGCAAAGCGCAGATGCTCTTTCATTGGCTTGCCGAGGATGACCTCCTCGGGGTTATAGTGGCGATACGCAAAGTCATTGTCGCCTTGCGGGCCCTCGTAGCGGATCGGGGCGATCCCGTCGAAAAAACTGGTCATGTCTTATAGATCCTTGAGCTTGTGATAGGCGGCGCGATAGCGGGCCTGGGCTTGTGCCAGGGGGTCAGCCAGCGCCGGATTAGGGTCATGGGTGCAAGCAACGGGCGGTGGTGTGGCGATCTCGGCGCCCGCGCCGGTGGCGGCCATGCGCCCCAGCCGTGCCGCGCCCAGGGCCGCGCCGAAGTCCCCGGCCTGCGGCACGTCCAGCGGCACGCCCAGCGCCGAGGCCAGCAGATCGAGCCAGTATGATGACCGCGTCCCGCCACCCAGCGCCAGCGCGCGGGTGATCTGCGTCCCGGTGTCGGCGAGCGCATCGCGGCTGTCGACAAAGGCGTGGGCGACACCCTCCAGCACCGCGCGGGCGGCTTCGGTGGCGTCGGTGGCGTGGTCGAGGTTCAGGAACTGGCCCCGGATGTTTGCATCGTTATGCGGTGTGCGCTCGCCGCCCAGATAGGGCAGAAACAGTACCCGGCCCGGCGCGCGCAGGTCGCCAAGCCCGGAGGTCAGCTCGGCGGCACTGCGCCCGGTCAGGCGCGACAGCCATTCCAGCGCATCCGTCGCCGCAAGGATCACGCCCATCTGGTGCCAGGTCCCAGGAACCGCGTGGCAGAAGGCGTGAACGGCGCTGGCAGGGTCCGGACGATAGCCCGCATTGGCCGCGAAAAGCACACCAGAAGTTCCCAGCGACAGAAAGGCCTGGCCGTCCTTGACGACCCCTGCCCCGATCGCGGCGGCAGCATTGTCTCCGGCCCCGCCGGCGATGGGCACCTGCGGCAGGCCCCAGCGTCGCGCCAGTTCAGCCCGCAGGTTGCCCGTGACCTCTGACCCTTCGGCCAGTCGCGGCATCTGACCTCGCGACAGCTGGCCAGCGGCCAGAAGATCATCTGACCAGTCGCGCGTGCCGGTGTCCAGCCAGCTCGTGCCAGCGGCATCCGACATCTCCGACACGGCCTCGCCCGTCAGCCAGAAACGCAGGTAGTCCTTGGGCAACAGCACCTTGTCGATCTTGTCGAAGATCTCCGGCTCGGTTTCGCGCACCCAGTCCACTTTGGGAGCCGTGAAGCCTGGAAAGACGATGTTGCCGGTGATCTTGCGAAAGCGCGGGTCGGAATCCATGCGCGCGGCCTGATCCCCCGCGCGGGTGTCGTTCCACATCATGCAGGGCCGCAGCGGCGCCCCGTCCCGGCCAAGCAGCGTGGCCCCGTGCATGTGCCCCGACAGCCCGATCCCGGCCAGCCCGCTGCAATCAGTCTTGGCAGCAACCGCGGCGATGGCCGCCTCGGCGGCGGCCACCCAGGCACGGGGGTCCTGCTCGGACCAGCCGTCATGGGGGCGCGACACAGTCAGCGGGACGCTGTGCTCGGCCAGCAGCGCGTCGTTTTCATCGATGAGCATCGCCTTGAGCGACGAGGTCCCGAGGTCCAGTCCCAGAAATGTTGTCATGGAATCAGGCCGCCACGCCCTCGGGCGATTTGCCCGCGATGATCATGCCCAGAAGATCGTCGGTGGTCACGTCATCCACCTTGACCACGCCCACAAGTTTGCCGTTTTTCATCACCGCCGCACGGTCGCAAAGCGCTTTAACCTGGTGAACGTCGTGATCGATCAGGAAGATGCCGAGGTTCTGTTTTTTCAGCTCCTGGATCAGATCGGCGACCATGCGTGTCTCTTGCGGGCCTAGCGCGGCGGTGGGTTCATCCATGATCAGGATCCGCGCGTTGAAATAAACCGCGCGGGCGATGGCCACGGACTGCCGTTGCCCCCCCGAGAGTGCCGACACGGGGGACGAGAATTTCTGGAAATACGGGTTCAGCCTCCCCATGACCTTACGTGTCTCGGATTCCATGGCCCCGTCGTCGACAAGGCCGGTCATAGTGGTCAGTTCACGCCCCAAGAACAGGTTCGAGGCGGCATCCAGATTGTCGGCAAGCGCCAGCGTCTGGTAGATCGTCTCGATGTTGTAGGCCCGCGCGTCGCGGGGATTGTTGATCTCAGCACGCTCGCCATTGATGCGGATTTCGCCCGAGTCCATCCGGTAGGCGCCGGACAGGCACTTGATCAAGGTAGACTTGCCCGCGCCGTTGTGACCCAGCAGGCCCACGACCTCGCCGGGGTAGAGATCCACGGTGACATTATCGACGGCCTGAACGCCACCAAAGGCGATGGAGATGTCGTTAAGCTCGACCAGTGGTGTTTTGGCCATCAGGTATCTCCTGTGCGCTTGCGGTAGATGATGTCGATGAGCACGGCCAGGATCAGCACGGCCCCCACGACGATGTTCTGGAAAGGCGCGTCAACGCCCACCATGGCCATGCCCGATTGCAGCGACTGCATGATGAGTGCGCCGAGGATGGCGCCATAAATGGTGCCGATCCCGCCGGACAGGGCGGTGCCCCCGATCACGGCGGCCGCAATCACGCGCAGCTCGTCCAGCGTGCCGATATCATTGGAGTGAAACGACAGCCGGGCCGAGGCAACGACCGCTGACAGGGCGCAGAGAAACCCCATGATCGCGAAGATCTTGACCGTCAACAGCCGCGTGTTGATGCCCGACAGCTCGGCCGCGTCGGGGTTGCCGCCAGTGGCGAAGATATACCGCCCCAACCGCGTGCGCCTGGCTATGATGGTCATGACCAGCGCGACAAGGATCAGCAGCAGCACCGAGATCGGCAAGCCGTAGGCGGCGGTATAGCCCTCGGGCAGAATCTCGCCGCGGGCCTCGAAGTCGCGTTCCAGCACGCGCTGGGGAATTTCGTAGGACGTCAGCAGCCAGATGAAGCCCATGATGGCCGCCACGATCAGCGCGCCCACCGTGCTCTCGGCCCAGAGTGGCTTGACCGGAAAGCCGTGCCCCTGCTTGGTGCGCCGGGCGGACCATAGCGCATAAAGCGTCGCCACCGACGCGACGACCGCGAAGACCCAGGACCAGGTGGTGCCCAGCGTGCCGGAAATGCCGCCGAACATCTGGAAGGTCTCGTCCAGCGGGCCGATGGTTTGGCCGTTGGTTAGATACCAGCCCACATTGCGCCAAATCAGCAGCCCGCCCAACGTTACGATAAAGGCCGGGATCGCGAGATAGCCGATAAGATAGCCGTTGACAGCGCCGACAAGCGTGCCCGCGAATAACCCGCCGAGTATGGCCAACCACGCCAAGGCCGGGTGCCCCAGCGAAAAACCGAAGATTTGCAAAAGCCACTCGGTCTGCAGCATGGCCATGACCGCCGAAGTCGTGGCCAACAAAGATCCGACGGACAGGTCGATGTGGCGTGTGACGATCACGAAGACCATGCCGGTGGCCATGATGGCGACGCTGACGGTCTGGATCGTCAGGTTGAACACGTTGCGCGGCGTCAGGAAACGCCCGCCCGTAAGAATGTTGAACACGAGTGCGATGGCAATGAAGGCCCCGATCATGCCCAACAGGCGCATGTCGAGTTCGAGCGAGGCCACGAAACCGCGTTTGCGCGCTTTTGGCTGATCGTCGCCGGCGTCGTTGGGTGCTGTGTCGGTCATGTCTGTCCTGTCGTCTGGACCAGCGCCCGCCATGGGGCGGGGCGGCGCAGGGCTGGATCAACTGTCGGAAAGGAGGGGCGGGCCAAATGGTCCCGCCCGCAACTTTTTCACGTGCAGGGCGCCAAGCGCTCAGTCACACGGGGCCGGGCCAGCTTCGACGCCCTGGCAGAGCGATTCCTGGTCGATCCAGCCGGCATCCACGACAACCTCCAGGTTGTCTGCGGTCACCGGCACCGGCTCCAGGAACTTTGCGTTCAACTCGGTTCCCGAGGGCGAAGTCCAGGACACGGCGCCCTCGATCTCGGACATCTCGGCGCCGCCGGCCATCGATACGGCACTCTCTGCGGCCGCGCGGCCTAGTTCGCGCGCGTCCTTCCAGACCGAGACTGTCTGCGTGCCCTGGGCGATGCGGTTCAGCGCGGCATGGTCGCCGTCCTGCCCGGACACCGGGATACTGCCTTCCAGACCTTGCGCGGTCAGCGCGGCCACGGCGCCGCCGGCGGTGCCGTCATTCGAGGCAACCACCGCGTCAACTTCATTGTCGTTGGCGGTCAGGATCTGCTCCATGTTGCGCTGAGCGTTGGCGGGCAGCCAGCCGTCGGTATAGGCCTCGCCGACGATGGTGATATCGCCCGCGTCGATGGCGTTCTGCAAGACTTCCTGCTGGCCGCCACGCAGGAAATCCGCGTTGGGGTCTTGGGCCGAGCCTTTGATCATCACGTAGTTGCCGGTGGGCTGTGCTTCGAACACCGCACGCGCCTGCATCCGGCCGACCTCGATATTGTCGAAGGTCAGGTAGAAGGCACGGGGGTCGTCGATCAGGCGGTCGTAGCCCACGACCGGAATGCCTTCGTTCGCGGCAGCGTTCACCGCCGGCGTGATGGCGTCGGTGTCCTGCGCAAGGATGATCAGCGCATCGGCCCCTTGCGCGATCAGGCTTTCAATATCCGACAATTGCTTGGATGACGACGACTGCGCGTCGGTCGAAATGTATTCGGCCCCGGCTTCCTCGAGGGCGGCGACGATGGCGGCCTCGTCGGTCTTCCAGCGCTCTTCCTGGAAATTTGACCAACTGACGCCGACCGTAAGATCCTGCGCCAAGGCGGCTGAACTGAAGCCGACGACCATGGCGGCGGCTGCGATGATGGATTTATGCATTTGATTTCTCCTCCCAGTCTAACACCCGCACACAGAGCACGGGTCGCGAGTCATTTTACCTCACACGCACAGATTGCCTGATTAATTTTACTTGTCAAAATAATTTTTGACATCCAGAGTAGAAAAAACGCCAAGCCGCCCCCAAAGCCCCAGCCGTTCTTTGCGTTTTGTCGTGTTTTTGCGCTGTATTTATTGCAACTCCACGCGATTCAGGGGCAATGGGACGGCAAGCCGCTAGAATATATTTGGTGAGTGAATGAATGATTCCACGCCCCCCGTTGCTGCCTTTTCTGCCAAAGAGAGTAGCAGCCCAAGCTGCGCCGACACCATCGCCGGATGCGGGCCGCGGCTGCCGGGGGGCGGCCAGAGCGTCCCGCCCCTACGCCAGCAGGTCTTCGAGCATGTCCGCGCTGAAGGGGTCGCCAGCCGCTCGGAAATAACCCGCGCCCTTGGCATTTCCGGCGGCATGGTCACCCAACTGACGGCCGATCTTATCCAGCGCGGCCTACTGGAGGAAATCTCCAACCCGCCCCGGGAAACCGGGCGCGAGGGGGCGAGGGGTCGCCCCCCGACGGCCCTGCAGGTGGTTCCCGACAGCGGGCGGGTGCTTGGCATAAAGCTGTCCGGGGATGTGCACACCGCCGTCATCACCGATTTCGCCGGCATCGAACGCGGCGCGGCGACCAGGCCCAGTGATCACCACCAGCGCGATCTTGACGAACTGACCGAGGAGGTGGCCGAGCTGGTCGAGGCGGCACTGGACGATGCCGGGCCCGCGCCTGTGCCACTGACTGCCGTGGCAGTCGGGCTGGCCGGGCTGGTCGAGCACCAGTCAGGAACAGTGGCCTGGTCTCCGTTCCTGGCCCGCCGCGGCGCCCCTTTCAAGGCCGCGCTGGAGGCCCGCCTGGGCCTGCCTGTGCATCTGGACAACGACGCCAACATGCTGACTCTGGCCGAACTTTGGTTCGGCGCGGGACGATGCAAGACTGCGTTCGCAGTGGTCACCATCGAACAGGGCGTCGGCATGGGGCTCGTCCTAGGCAACCGGCTCTATCGAGGCGCACGCGGCATGGGGATGGAACTGGGGCACACCAAGGTGCAGCTGGACGGTGCCCTGTGCCGCTGCGGGCGGCGTGGCTGCCTTGAGGCTTATGTTGCCGACTATGCGCTTCTGCGCGAGGCTTCCACTGCCCTGGCCCCAGGCAGCACCGTCCAGGTGGCTCCGGGCCACTTGCTTGACAGGCTTTTCGACGAGGCAAAGGCGGGCAACAGCGCTGCCGCCACGATCTTTCAGCGTGCGGGACGCTATCTCTCGTTAGGGCTGGTCAATGTGGTGCAACTCTTTGATCCCGAAATCATTATCCTGTCGGGAGCGCGGATGCGCTATGACTATCTCTATGCCGAAGAGGTTATGGCCGAGATAAACGCTCAGGCCCTCGACGACCAGCGTCCTCCTGCCAGGGTCGAGATCCACGCTTGGGGTGATTTGGTCTGGGCGCGTGGCGCGACGGCGCTGGCGCTTTCTGTCGAGACTGATCGCCTACTGGGCGAGGCAGCGTCGTGATGCGCATAATCGCCTTAATTGTCTTGCTGACCCCTTCTGCTGTGGCAGCCGATCCAAGCTTTGCACCTGTCCCAGGTCCGGTCGCCGACCATGTCTATGCTGGGGGATGGGAGCATTTCGTGGGTGGCGGTCTTTCGGTTCTGGACTGCAACGCGGATGCCAGACCGGACCTTCTCTTGGCCGGTGGAGAGAAGCCAACACAGCTGATGGTAAACCGCGGGGGGATGGATTTTACGCCGCAGCCCTTGCCCGCCACCGGCGGCGCACTGACGAGCGTGACTGGGGTCTATCCGATCGACCTTGACGCGGACGGCACTCTTGACCTGTTCGTGATGCGCGCGGGGCCAAATGTTGCCCTGCGAGGGCTGGGAGGCTGCCGCTTCGAGCTGGCGACCGAGGCCTTGGGCCTGCCGGACGGGGGCGACAGCTGGACCACAGCCTTTACAGCCTGGTGGGCGCCGGGCGCCATGCGGCCAACGCTGGCCGTGGGCAATTACGTGGACCGCGCCGACCCCGTCGGCCCGTTTGGTGCCTGTGACGCCAACGCAATCATGACGCCAAACACCGAGGGCTGGATGACGCGTGTGCTGACCCCTGGGCATTGCCCTTTGTCCATGTTGGCTGCCCAGGATGCGCGCGGGGAGCTGACACTCCGCCTATCCAACGACCGGCACTACTATGTTCACGACGGAGCCGAACAGCTTTGGGATATTGCCGAAGGACGCTTTCTCGGCCCCCAGGACGACTATGATCCGCCCATGCTCTGGGGCATGGGGATCGCCGCGCGCGACCTCAATCGTGACGGACGCGACGAGGTTATGCTGACCTCAATGGGCGACCAGAACCTGCGGCTGGCCCGAAAGGGCGGCTATGTGGACGCACCCTTCGAGATGGGCACCACGGCCCACCGCCCACACACGGGCACGGACGGGCGCCCCTCGACAGGCTGGCACGCTCAGTTCGGTGATGTCAACAACGACGGGCAGGCAGACCTCTTCATCGCCAAGGGCAATGTGGACCAGATGCCCGGCATGGCGATGGAGGACCCGAATTCCCTTCTGATGCAACAGGCCGACGGGAGGTTCGTCGAAACCTCTGTCGCCGCCGGTGTGGCCGGCACGGCACGCAGCCGCGGGGCAGCTTTGGTCGATCTCGACAATGACGGGCGGTTGGACCTGGTGGTGATCAATCGCCGCGCCGGCGCCGAGCTTTACCGCAATGTCACGTCCGAGACAGGCAACTGGCTGGGGGTGACACTACGCCAAGACGGCGGCAACGCACGCGCTGTGGGCGCACGGGTGCGGGTCGAAGGCGCGGACTGGTCGGAAGAACAGGGGGTCACGATTGGCGGGGGACACGCGGGCGGCGTGGCAGGGCCACTGCACTTCGGTCTCGGAACCGTGACCGCGGTAAAGATCACGGTCACTTGGCCCGACGGCACTCGCACACGCCACGCACCAGAGGGTATCAATCGACAGGTGAGGTTGCAGCGCTGAGCGGCTGTGCGACGGGCAGGCCGCTGGGCACGGCCTCGGGTACGCCCAATCGCCCGGTGCGGGCCACAGGATCGGTCAGGGCCTCGAGGAAGGCGACAAGAGCCGCAACATCTGTCTGTTCCAGGTCCACAGGTGCGCGCGTGACGGCACCTGCGATGGCGTCAACCTCGGCAGTGTCCTCTAGAATGCGCCAATCCGCGACCCCTAACTTTGGCAGTACTGCCTGATCTCGGTCATAGTCCTCCAGCCCCGCCACCGGGTCGGCGTGGTGGCGCAGATAGGCCGCCAAGTCGGCATAGGCACCGGCATGACCATAGGGCGCGGTCAGTGCGACATTGCGCAGTGATGGTGTGCGAAAGGCATAGGCATGATTCGGATCGCCCGTCACACGCATCCGACCGATGTCGCGCGCGTGTCGTTCGAACCGTGCCGCCTTTCCCGGTCCGATTTGCACATCACCCATGGCATGGAAGCGCTGGTCGGTCAGCAGCGGGCCGCTGTGGCAGTCCGCACATCCCCCCGCACCATAGAACAAGCGTAAACCTGTCATGGCGCGCTCTGACAGCCTTCCCTGACCGCGCAAATAGGCATCGAACGGCGACGTGTCTGAGCGCCACTCATGAGCCATGAAAACCGCGATGGCATTGGAGATGTCGGTGAAATGGATCTCGTCCGGTCCAAGGCCGTAAACGGTGGCAAAGCGTCGCTGATAGCCGGGCAGCGCCGCGACACGTCGCGCCAGCAGGTCCCAAGCGCCATCCGGTCCCGTGATGCGCCCGCTGCGCACGACCTTCGAAATAGCGTTCTCACCGTAATGCCCTGCCATCTCATCCGCCGAAAGCACCGGGAACATTGTCTGCGCTGAGAGCAACCCGTCGAATCCTTGCTCCATCTCGCGGCCCATGGGCGTGCGAAAGCCGGAGGGGCTCGTCTCGTCTCGTTCGATCCGACCATCGTAGAACAGTACACGAACCTGCTTAGCGCCAAGATTGAACAGGCCTGGCGCATTGCGCGGTATGCGCTGTTCGGGTGGGTTGTCTGGGTCGGATACCCGATGAGGTCCAAGGCCTTGGCCGCCGTCCCCGATGCCAACGCTCAGCCCATCAGAGGTACCTAGGTGCGGGTGATGGCAGGTTGCGCAGGACACCTTCTTGTTGCCCGACAGGATCGGATCGTAGAACAGCAATCGCCCTAGGCGGGCCTCGCCAATGTCTACTGCGGGAAAATCGGTATCGCTCAGCGGGGACGGCAGGTCGTCCGCCCCGGCCATTCCGGGCCATAGCCCCAGTACAATTGCGATCCAGCGCATGCGTCCTCCTCTTCACTCCAAACCATTGCTGCTCGTAGCCGCACTGACAAGGCCCCTTGGGTCGCGAGCTTAGCCTGGAGTTCCGCAACTTCGAGAAAGGCAGCAGAAATGTCCGGGAATGATTTGCCACCTTTCTCGAACTTGCGGATTACCAGGTAGATCAGCTTGGTCGCGGCCTCCTCGGTCGGGAACGAGCCCCAGGTTTAAATGTATTTTCGGATCACCCTGTTCAGGCTTTCTATGGCATTCGTGTGTTGATTGCCGGTGAGATTTGACCCGGCAACCGCCAAAATTGTCATTGAGAGTTGACCCATGTGCAACCTTGCCCCGGCTTGAACCAGCCGGGGGCAAATGGAGTGATCGACATGGGATTTTTGAAGGTAATCAGGACATGGGCGCTGCGAGACAAGATGCCCATTCGCGAGATCGCGCGGCGCACGGGCATATCGCGCAACACGATCAAGAAATATCTGCGGGAGGGGATTGTTGACCCGGCGTTTCAGACGCCGGATCGTCCGAGCAAGCTCGACCCGTATGCCAAGCAGCTGACAGCATGGCTCACGACCGACCAGCGCAAATCGCGCAAAGAGCGCAGAACGGCGAAGCTGATGCACGCCGATTTGGTGAAGCCGGGATATGACGGTTCCTATGAGCGTGTTGCGGCCTTCTTTCGTGAATGGAAAGGCGAACGCCAGCGTGCGTATCACACGACCGACCGGGGTGTCTTCGTGCCGCTTGTGTTCCAGCCGGGTGAAGCCTTTCAGTTTGATCGGAACGAAGACCGGGCCTATGTCGGCGGTGAGCGGATCAAGCTCCAAGTTGCTCATATCAAGCTGTCGCACAGCCGCGCCTTCCTTGTGCGGGCCTATCTGCTGCAAACGCATGCTATGCTGTTCGATGCCCATTGGCATGCGTTCCACGTCTTCGAAGGCGTGCCCGGTCGCGGCATCTATGACAGTGAGGCGTCGCCGCCACTGATGAGATGGATGGCTCCCGCTTCCGGCATCGTAATGTGCCATATTGGGCGCTGTGAGCATCGCCAATAAAGGGAGCCATCCATGGACAAGGTTACCACACTCGGGATCGATTTAGCGAAATCTGTTTTTCAGCTGCACGGCGTCGGCGCAGACGGGCGGGTTCTACTGCGCCGCCAATTACGGCGTAGTCAGATGCTGGAATTCTTTCAGCGCCTGCCACCCTGCCTGATCGGCATGGAAGCCTGCGCCAGCGCGCATTACTGGGCGCGTGAGCTGGCCAGGTTCGGCCATGAGGTGCGACTGATGCAGCCAAGCTACGTGAAGGGCTATGTGAAACGGGGTAAAACCGATGCTGCCGATGCCGAGGCAATCTGCGAAGCCGTGTCGCGCCCATCTATGCGGTTTGTTCCCGTGAAGAGTGCAGAGACACAGGCGCTTCTGATGACCCATAAGGCAAGGGAATTTCTGGTGCGCCAGCAAACGCAAATCGTCAACGCGTCGTGCTGAAAGCACGCCTCCGGCGTGATGCGTGCGCATCTGGGTGAGTTCGGGATCGTGGTGCCAAAGGGCATCCACAACGTCGAGCGCCTGATTATTGCTTGTGAGCAGGCGAACCTGCCCGCACCGGCGCACAAGGCCTTGAGCCTGCTCGCCGGTCAACTGGTCGATACACAGAAAAAGATCGAGGCCCTGACAGCAGACATTCGCGCAGACGCCGAGGCAAATGAGGCCGCGCAGCGCCTGCAGCCGATCCCCGGCATCGGCCCGATCACCGCAAGTGCCCTCGTCTCCGCACTGCCCGACATCGCCGAGTTCAAGTCAGGCAGGGACCTATCCGCCTGGCTGGGCCTGACGCCAAGACCACATTCGACGGGCGGCAAGGAACGGTTGGGGCGTATCTCCAAGATGGGCAACCGATACCTGCGCCGGCTGCTCTATCTGGGCGCCATCGCGCAGGTCAGTGCGCGCCGTAGGGGCGAGGCCGGGGAAGACTGGCTGTGGAAGATCATAAGCCGCAAAAAGCCCAAGCAGGCCGCGATCGCCCTCGCCAACCGTATGGCGCGCACGGCCTATGCGCTAATGAAGAACAAGACCGAATTCCGAGCGGCGTAAGCCGCCTGACCAAGACAGGGGCACCATGACCCACCAAGAAGGCAAGTGCGTCGCGCCAGAGGCGCGCCCTGCATGAGTGGCACGCCTTCGGCGTGACGAGATGATGGCAAATGACGGATACATCGACGAGGACAGCTGCTTGCGCCAGTCGATGTAGCTGGTCGATCGCCGGAGCGATACAAAGCGTTTGCGCAAATCAGCCGCCACATCCGCGGGCCCCTGCGCAGCGCTCAATTCCATCCGCGCGCGACGCTGAAGCGCGGCACTGCCCTGCACCAGCGCAGCCAGCTCGTCAGCGCCCAGCTTTTCGAGATTGGCCTTGTTGAGGGTTTTCTTCGACATGGCGCGGGCTCGGGGAATGATTGTGACTAGCACACCGGCAAATGCGGCAGGATGTCAGCCCACTCTATGAATTGGGCCGCTGCCGGTCAGTGCCTCGGATCATCCCCCAAAAACGCGACGGGCCCCATTCATTTCAGGGGGCCTTGCAAAACGTTGAGTTGGCGTTGAGTCGTTTTGGTCGCGATCGTACACAAGTAAAACGCTCTGGTTCCAACTATCTGATATGATGTGATTATTTGGTTGCGGGGACAGGATTTGAACCTGTGACCTTCAGGTTATGAGCCTACCTCGCCAGATTTTGTCTAATTGGGTAAATTCAGTGACTTAGTCGCCAAGCCTTTGATACCGCAAATCATCAGACCGATCATTCGGCAGCATTCGCGCAAATTGACCC
>JAAAPG010000069.1 GCA_009908405.1 Alphaproteobacteria bacterium
ACCGGCGGCAAGCTGCGCGATGCAGGTGAAGGACATGCGCCCCTTCCCCGATGGCAGCCCGCCGCAGGTCAAGACCAACACGCCGATGGTGAAAAAGGCCCGCGAAGGGGTGATGGAGTTCCTGCTCATCAACCACCCGCTGGATTGCCCGATTTGCGACCAGGGCGGCGAATGCGACCTGCAAGACCAGGCCATGGCCTATGGCGTCGATTTCTCGCGCTTCCGCGAACCCAAGCGCGCGACAGAGGATTTGCAGCTTGGCCCGCTTGTCGAAACCCACATGACGCGCTGTATCTCCTGCACGCGCTGCGTGCGCTTCACGACCGAAGTGGCCGGTGTGCAGGTCATGGGCCAGACCGGGCGCGGCGAGGATGCCGAGATCACGACCTATCTGGGCGCGCTGATCGAATCCGAGATGGTCGGCAATATCGTGGACCTGTGCCCGGTTGGCGCGCTGGTCTCCAAGCCTTACGCTTTCACTGCCCGCCCGTGGGAGCTGACCAAGACCGAAACCATCGATGTGATGGATGCGTTGGGGTCCAACATCCGCGTGGACACGAAGGGCCGCGAAGTCATGCGCATCCTGCCGCGCAACCATGACGGCATTAACGAGGAATGGCTGTCCGACCGCTCGCGCTACGTGTGGGACGGGCTGAAGCGTCAGCGCCTTGACCGGCCCTATATCCGCGAGAACGGCAAGCTGCGCCCGGCGTCGTGGCCCGAGGCGCTGTCGGCGGCCGCGACGGCGATGAAGGGCAAGAAGGTGACCGGATTGGTGGGCGATCTTGTGTCCACCGAGGCGGCCTATGCGTTGAAACAACTGGTCGAGGGCTTGGGCGGCACCACCGAATGCCGTGTCGATGGGGCGAAACTGCCCGCGGGCAATCGGTCGGCCTATGTCGGCACCGCGACCATCGAAGACGTGGATCACGCGCAGAAAATCCTGTTGATCGGCACCAACCCGCGGCACGAAGCGCCGGTGCTGAATTCGCGCATCCGCAAGGCGTGGTTGCACGGCGCCGATGTCACGCTGGTGGGCGAAGCGGCCGACCTGACCTATGACTACGAACATATGGGCACCGACCGCGCGGCGCTGAGCGAGGCGCTTGACGCAGCCCAATCCGAGGACGGTGTCGAAAGTGTCGTCATCGTCGGCCAGGGCGCCTTGCGCGACGCCGATGGCGAGGCCGTGTTGGCCACTGCGCAGGCGATTGCCGAGAAGTCCGGCGCGAAGCTGCTGGTGTTGCACACCGCCGCCGGGCGCGTGGGCGCGATGGATATCGGCTGCACCACGGACGGCGGGTTGTCCGCTGCGACCGAGGGGGCAGAGGTGATCTACAACCTGGGCGCCGACGAGGTGGAGATCGAGCCCGGCGCCTTCGTGATCTACCAGGGCAGCCACGGCGACCGCGGCGCGCACCGGGCCGATATCATCCTGCCGGGCGCGGCCTATACCGAGGAAAATGGCCTGTTCGTGAATACCGAAGGGCGCCCACAGCTTGCGTTGCGCGCGGGCTTTGCACCGGGAGAGGCCAAGGAGAACTGGGCCATTCTGCGTGCCTTGTCGGCGGAACTGGGTGCGCCCTTGCCGTTCGACAGTCTGAGCGCCCTGCGCAACAAGCTGACCGCGGAAGTCCCGCATCTGGACGAGATCGACGCGGTGCCGGAAAACGACTGGCAGGCGCTGCCGCAAGGCAAGCTGGCGCAGACCGCGTTCAAGCCCACGATTGCCGATCACTACCTGACCAACCCGATCACCCGCGCGTCCAGCCTGATGGCGGAACTGTCGGCCATGGCCAAAGAGCGCGCACAAACCGCCATGGCGGCAGAGTAACCCATGATCGCCAGCACCTTGCCAGTGACAGCCCTGACCCTCGTCGCCTGCGGCGGGCTGATGGGCTGTGTGGCCGGGGCACGTGCGCCGTCGGACGCGCCCACCCGCACGCAATACCTGGGCGTGGATACGCGGTTGCTGGAGGGCGACCTGGTCAGCTTTGTCGTGCAGGTGGCGGGGGACAATGGGCAACGGGCGGCGATTGCCTATACCCGTTGCGCGGCGGCCCAATATGCCCTGATCCGGGGCTATCATTTCGCGCGCCACCTGCGCACCAACACCGCGCAAAAGGGTGGCATCTGGGAAGCGGATGGGGTTTACACCATCTCGCCCGATCTGCCGCGCGGCACTCGAACAATAGATGCGGAAGTGGTCGTGGATGACTGCAAGGCGCAGAACATCCCAACGGTCTGAGGAATAGAGGGACGCATGGCTGAATTTCTGGAAACCGGGCTGGGCATAACCGTGTTGATCGCGGCGCAGTCGCTGCTTGTGGTTGGCTTCGTGATGGTCAGCCTTGTCTTTCTGGTCTATGCCGACCGCAAGGTCTGGGCGGCGGTCCAGATGCGGCGCGGCCCGAACGTGGTGGGGCCATGGGGCCTGCTGCAAACCTTTGCCGACGCGATCAAGTTCGTCGTCAAGGAAGTGGTCATCCCGGCGGGGGTGGACCGCCCGGTGTATTTCCTCGCTCCCTTGGCCAGCTTCGTTCTGGCAGTGCTGGCCTGGGCGGTGATCCCGTTCAATGACGGTTGGGTGCTGGCCGATATCAATGTCGCGATCCTGTTCGTCATGGCGATCGCGTCTTTGGAAGTTTACGGCGTCATCATGGGTGGCTGGGCGTCGAACTCGAAATATGCCTTTCTCGGCTCGCTGCGGTCGGCTGCGCAGATGATCTCTTACGAAGTGTCTTTGGGCCTGATCGTGATCGGGGTCATCATCTCGACCGGGTCGATGAGCTTCGGGGCCATCGTGGGCGCGCAGGACACGGGCTACGGCCTGCTGGGCTGGTATTGGTTGCCGCATCTGCCGATGGTCGTGCTGTTTTTCGTCAGCGCGCTGGCCGAAACCAACCGCCCGCCCTTCGACCTGCCCGAAGCGGAATCCGAACTGGTCGCGGGCTTCATGGTCGAATACGGCTCCACCCCGTATCTGCTGTTCATGGCGGGCGAATACATCGCCATCTTCCTGATGTGCGCGCTGATGAGCCTGCTGTTCTTCGGTGGCTGGCTGTCGCCCATTCCAGGGCTGCCCGACGGGTTCCACTGGATGTTCATCAAGATGGCGCTGTTCTTCTTCATGTTCGCCATGGTGAAAGCCATCGTGCCGCGCTATCGCTACGATCAGCTTATGCGCATCGGCTGGAAGGTGTTCCTGCCGGTGTCGCTGGCCTGGGTCGTGCTGATATCCTTCCTTGCAAAATTCGAAGTGGCCGGCGGCTTCTGGGCCCGCTGGGCGATTGGGGGTTAACCATGGGGTTTGATTGGACCCGCGCGGCGAAATACGCGCTGATGACCGACTTCATCAAGGGGTTCGGCTTGGGGATGCGCTACTTCGTGGCGCCCAAGCCGACCGTGAACTACCCGCATGAAAAGGGGCCGCTGTCGCCCCGTTTTCGCGGTGAACACGCGTTGCGCCGCTACCCGAATGGCGAGGAACGCTGCATCGCCTGCAAGCTGTGCGAGGCCGTGTGCCCCGCGCAGGCGATCACGATTGATGCCGAACCGCGCGAGGATGGCAGCCGCCGCACCACGCGCTACGACATCGACATGACCAAATGCATCTATTGCGGTTTCTGCCAGGAAGCCTGCCCGGTCGATGCCATCGTCGAAGGCCCGAATTTCGAATTCGCGACCGAAACCCGCGAAGAACTGTTTTACGACAAGGCCAAATTGCTGGAAAACGGCGACCGCTGGGAAGCGGAAATCGCGCGCAATCTGGAAGTTGACGCGCCGTACCGCTAAGGCCTGCGGGCATTGAACAAAGGACGCCGAGGGACATGGGCATAGCCGATATCACATTCTACGCATTCGCGGTCACGCTGCTGGGCGCGGGCTTTCTGGTCACGATCTCGCGCAACATGGTGCATTCGGTGCTGTGGCTGATCCTGTGTTTCCTCTCGGCGGCCGGGTTGTTCGTGCTGCTGGGCGCCGAATTCATGGCGATGCTGCTGATCATCGTCTATGTCGGCGCGGTCGCGGTGTTGTTCCTGTTCGTGGTCATGATGCTGGATATCGATTTCGCATCACTGCGCAGCGAAATGGCCCGGTATTTCCCGATAGCCGCCATTATCGGCGTGGTGCTGATGCTGCAAATGGCGATGCTGTTCGGGGCATGGTCCAGCAGCGACCAAGCGGCGGGCTTGCGCCAAGCACCGACGCCGGATGTGGCAGAGGTCCACAACACCAAGGCGCTGGGAATGATCATTTATGACCAGTATTTCCTGCTGTTCCAGATATCCGGCCTGATCCTGCTGGTCGCCATGGTCGGCGCCATCGTGCTGACGTTGCGCCACCGCAAGGACGTGAAGCGCCAGAACGTGGTCGCGCAGATGCACCGCGACCCGGCCAAGGCGATGGAACTGAAAGATGTCAAACCGGGGCAGGGGCTGGGCTAAGCCCCCGTTACCGCACAGCGAGAGCCGCAAAGGCCCGCACCAAGAATAACACGAGGGACGACAATGGTAGGACTTGAACATTACCTGACGGTGGCGGCGGCGTTGTTCGTCATCGGCATTTTCGGGATTTTCCTGAACCGCAAGAACATCATCGTCATCCTGATGTCGATTGAACTGATGCTCTTGTCGGTGAACATCAACCTTGTCGCGTTTTCCAGCTTCCTGAACGATCTGGTCGGGCAGGTTTTTACCATGTTCGTGTTGACGGTCGCGGCGGCCGAAGCGGCCATCGGCCTTGCGATCCTTGTTTGCTTCTTCCGCAACCGTGGCACGATCGACGTCGAAGACGTCAACGTGATGAAAGGCTGACCGATGGCGACGATTGTTCTATTGGCGCCCTTGGTCGGCGCGATCCTTGCCGGGCTGTTCTGGCGTGTCACCGGCGAGAAAGCCGCGCAGATCATCGCCACGGGCCTGCTGTTCCTGTCCGCGATCCTGTCATGGGCCATCTTCCTGACGCATGATGGCGGGGTCGCGCAGATCACGCTCATGCGCTGGATCGACAGCGGCACGCTGGTGGGTGACTGGGCTATCCGGCTGGACCGTCTGACGGCGGTCATGCTGATCGTCATCACCACGGTGTCGGCTTTGGTGCACCTCTACAGCTTCGGCTACATGGCGCATGACGCGCATTTCCATGACGATGAAAGCTACCGCCCGCGCTTCTTCGCCTATCTGTCGCTGTTTACCTTTACCATGCTGATGCTCGTCACGGCGGATAACCTTGTGCAACTGTTCTTCGGTTGGGAAGGGGTCGGTCTGGCATCCTACCTGCTGATCGGCTTCTACTTCCGCAAGCAAAGCGCCGGGGCCGCTGCGATGAAGGCGTTCATCGTCAACCGCGTGGGCGATATGGGTCTGATCATCGCGCTGATGGTGACGTTCTACCTGGTCGACTCCATCGCCTATGACGACGTGTTCGCCGCCGCGCCGATGCTGGCCGAGACCTCCGTCAGCTTCCTCTGGACCGAGTGGAACGCCGCGAACCTGATCGCGTTCCTGCTGTTCATCGGGGCCATGGGCAAATCGGCGCAGCTACTTTTGCACACATGGCTGCCCGATGCGATGGAAGGCCCGACGCCGGTGTCCGCGCTGATCCACGCGGCGACCATGGTCACTGCGGGGGTGTTCCTTGTCGCGCGCTTTTCGCCGCTGATGGAATACACCCCCACCGTGACCGCGTTCATCGTGCTGGTGGGTGCGCTGACCGCGTTCTTTGCCGCGACCGTGGGCCTGGTGCAGAACGACATCAAGCGCGTGATCGCCTATTCGACCTGCTCGCAGCTTGGCTACATGTTCGTGGCCGCGGGCATCGGGGTTTACTCGGTCGCCATGTTCCACCTGCTGACGCATGCCTTCTTCAAGGCGATGCTGTTCCTTGGGGCGGGGTCGGTCATTCACGGTATGCACCACGAACAGGACATGCGGAACTATGGGGGCCTGCGCAAGAAACTGCCCATGACCTATTACGCCATGCTGATCGGGACGCTGGCCATTACCGGCGTCGGTATTCCGCTGACGACCATCGGCTTTGCCGGGTTTGTCTCGAAAGACGCGATTATCGAAAGCGCCTTTGCGGCGGGCACGACCTATGCGTTCTGGATACTCGTGATCGCGGCGCTGATGACCAGTTTCTACAGCTGGCGGCTGATGTTCCTGACCTTCTTCGGCAAACCGCGCGGCGACAAGCACACGCATGAGCACGCGCATGAAAGCCCGATGGTCATGCTGGTGCCCTTGGCGGTGCTGGCGGTGGGCGCGGTGTTGTCGGGCATGGTGTTCTACGGGCCGTTCTTCGGCTCCACCGAAGCGGTGCGCGACTATTTCGGCGCGGCCATCTTCCTGCAACCGGAAAACGACCTGATCCATGACGCCCATTACGTCGCCAAATGGGTCAAGGCGGCACCCTTCGTGGCCATGTTGTTGGGGCTTGGTTTGGCGTGGCTGTTCTACATCCGCGACACGTCCTTGCCCAAGCGGCTGGCCGACACATTCCCCGGTGCCTACCGGTTCCTGCTGAACAAGTGGTATTTCGACGAGATCTACGACGCGGTTTTCGTCCGTCCCGCCAAGGCCATCGGCACGTTCCTGTGGAAAAAGGGCGACGGCGGCACGATTGACGGGGGCATCAACGGGCTGGCCATGGGGATCATCCCGATGCTGACCCGGCTGGCCGGTCGCGCGCAATCGGGCTTCGTCTATCATTACGCCTTTGCCATGGTGCTGGGCATTGTCGCCATCGTGAGCTTCGTCACGCTGGGCGGAGGGGCAAACTGATGCTGAACCTGCTTTCCATCATCACCTTCACGCCCGCCGTGGCCGCCGCGATCCTGGCGATCTTTCTGCGTGGCGACGATGCGGCGGCGCAGAACAACGCCAAATGGGTGGCGCTGGTCGCCACGCTGGCGACCTTTGCCGCGTCGCTGATCTTGCTATTCGGGTTCGACCGGGCCGATACCGGCTTTCAGTTCGTCGAAGAACATGACTGGATCCTGGGCCTGACCTACAAGATGGGCGTCGACGGAATTTCGGTTCTGTTCGTCATGCTGACGACCTTCCTGATGCCCATCACGATCGCGGCCTGCTGGAACGTGACCCACCGGGTCAAGGATTACATGATCGCGTTTCTGCTGCTGGAAACGCTGATGATCGGCGTTTTCACGGCGCTGGACATGGTGCTGTTCTACCTGTTCTTCGAGGCGGGCCTGATCCCGATGTTCCTGATCATCGGCATCTGGGGCGGCAAGGAGCGCATTTACGCGGCGTTCAAGTTCTTCCTGTATACCTTCCTCGGGTCGGTGCTGATGCTGGTTGCCATGATCGCCATGTATGTGGACGCGGGCACAACCGACATTCCAACGCTGCTGAACCACCAGTTCAGCACGGAAACCTTCAGCCTTGCGGGCTGGCAGGTGATCGGCGGCATGCAGTCGCTGCTGTGGCTGGCCTTCTTCGCGTCTTTCGCTGTGAAAATGCCGATGTGGCCGGTGCATACATGGTTGCCCGATGCGCATGTTCAGGCCCCGACCGCAGGGTCCGTGGTGCTGGCGGCGGTGCTGCTGAAAATGGGCGGCTACGGCTTCCTGCGGTTCAGCCTGCCCATGTTCCCGGTCGCCTCCGATATCTTTGCGCCCTTGGTGCTGTGGTTGTCTGCGATTGCCATTGTCTATACCAGTCTTGTCGCACTGATGCAGACCGACATGAAAAAGCTGATCGCCTATTCCTCGGTCGCGCATATGGGCTTCGTGACCATGGGCATTTTCGCCGCCAACCAGCAGGGCGTGGATGGCGCGATTTTCCAGATGATCAGCCACGGCTTCATTTCCGGCGCGCTGTTTCTGGGTGTCGGCGTGATCTATGACCGCATGCACACAAGAGAGATCTCGGCCTATGGCGGCCTCGTCAACCGTATGCCGGTCTATGCCGCCGTGTTCCTGCTGTTCACCATGGCCAATGTCGGCCTGCCGGGCACCAGTGGCTTCGTGGGCGAATTCCTGACCTTCATGGCCGTGTTCCAGGTCAACACCTGGGTGGCGTTCTTCGCCGCAAGCGGGGTGATCTTGTCGGCGGCCTATGCGTTGTGGCTGTATCGCCGGGTCGTGATGGGCGAGCTTATCAAGGCCAGCCTGAAGGGGATTTCCGACATGGACCGCCGCGAAAAGGCGATGATGGCGCCTTTGGTCGCGGCCACCCTGATCCTGGGTATCTATCCCGCCTTCATCACCGATATCATCGGTCCGTCTGTCAGCGCGCTGGTCGATGGACATGCCGTGGCGTTGCAGGCCCATGAGGCCGCAAACCAACTGGCACAGAACTGAAAGGGCCCGACATGATCGGAGCAGATCTGACAACCGCACTTCCGGAAATCGTGCTGGCACTGTTTGCCATGGTCATGCTGATGGTCGGCGTCTATGGCGGCAAGGACAAGCTGGCGGAACCCATCCTGTACGCGACCGCCGCGCTGATGGTGATGCTGGCGCTCTATTCCGGCACGCAGTCGCTGGAGGCGCAGACGGCCTTCAACGGCACCTACCTGAAGGACGGTTTCGCGCAATTCGCCAAGATGCTGATCTTGGTGTCTGCCGCCGTGGTGCTGGTCATGGGCAAGTCGGTGATGGTGGAAACGGGCCTGTTGAAATTCGAATACCCGATCCTGATCGCGCTGTCTGTCGTGGGCATGATGCTGATGGTCTCTGCGGGCGACCTGATCGTGCTGTACATGGGTTTGGAGCTGCAATCGCTGGCGCTTTACGTGGTCGCCACCATGAACCGCGACAGCACCCGCTCGACCGAAGCGGGGTTGAAATACTTCATCCTTGGCGCGCTGGCCTCTGGCCTGCTGCTATACGGTGCGTCGCTGACCTATGGCTACGCGGGCACGACCATCTTCGCGGGCATCCTGAGCACGATTTCCGAAAATGGAATGTCGGTGGGCCTGCTGATGGGCTTGGCCTTCATGCTGGCGGGGCTGGCGTTCAAGGTCTCTGCCGTGCCGTTCCACATGTGGACACCCGATGTGTATGAAGGGGCGCCCACGCCCGTGACCGCCTTTTTCGCCACCGCGCCCAAAGTGGCCGCCATGGCACTGATCGCGCGGTTGGTGCATGACGCGTTCGGCACCGTGCCGGGCGATTGGTCGCAGATCGTCGCACTTCTGGCTGCGGCGTCGATGTTCGTGGGCGCGATCGCCGCGATCGGGCAGCGCGACATCAAGCGCCTGATGGCCTATTCGTCCATCAGCCACATGGGCTTTGCGCTGGTCGGTCTGGCCGCGGGCACCGCGCAGGGCGTGCAGGGGATGCTGGTTTACATGGCGATTTACGTCACCATGAATATCGGTGTCTTTGCCTTTATCCTGACCATGCGGCGCGATGGGCAGGCGGTGACCGATATTTCGGAACTGAACCAACTGTCCAAGGCCGAACCGCTGCGCGCGTTGGCGCTGCTGGTGCTGATGTTCAGCTTGGCGGGCGTGCCGCCCCTGGTCGGTTTCTTCGGCAAGTTCTACGTGCTGTGGGCCGCCGTTGATGCTGGCCTGACATGGCTGGCCGTCGTCGGTGTGATCGCCTCTGTCATCGGGGCGTTCTACTACCTGCGCATCGTGTTCTACATGTATTTCGGCGCGGACTCCGAACCGCTCGACACGGTGCGCGCGCCGGTTCAGGCGACACTTCTTGTGGCCTCGGCCGCGATCATGGTTCTGGGCGTCATCAACCTGTTCGGCATCGACGGCATGGCCGCGTTGGCGGCGGATGCCCTTGTCCGGTAACTGGCCGGTCGGGGTCGGGCGCGTTGTCCTGCCGGAGGTCGACAGCACCAATGCAGAAGCCGCGCGCCGTGCGGCCCGCTTCGCTGGCCCGGAGTGGATACTGGCGCTGCGCCAGGCCAAGGGGCGCGGGCGCCGTGGGCGGGCCTGGCAAGACCCGGCGGGCAATTTCGCGGCCAGCTACCTGCTGCGTCCCGACATGCCGCCCGCGCAGGCCGCGCTGTATTCCTTCGTGGCGTCGCTGGCGCTGCAAGATGCGCTGGTCGGCGCAACCGGGCGGGCCGACGGTTTCGCGCTGAAATGGCCCAATGACGTGCTGCTGCACGGGGCAAAGCTGGCCGGCATCTTGCTGGAAGCGACCGGCCCTGACCTGGCCATCGGCATTGGTGTCAACCTTGTCGCCCATCCCGACCCGGAAGAGGGCGCGCTGCGCCCGGTCAGCCTGATGGGCGAAACCGGTCTGCGCATCGCCCCCGAGGAATTGCTGGACCTGCTGGCCCCCGCCTTCGCGCATTGGCAGGCGCAATTCACCACATATGGGTTCGCGCCGATCCGCACCGCATGGCTGGCGCGCGCTGCCCGCCTTGGCGAACGGATCGTGGCGCGCACAACGCATGACACATATGAAGGCACGTTCGAGGGGATCGATGCGTCTGGCGCGCTTGTGCTGCGCGGTGGGCAAGGCGCGCGCGCCATCCCCGCCGCCGATGTCTTTTTCTGATACGGGATCAGCCCCATGCTTCTGACCATTGATTGCGGCAATACCAACACCGTGTTCTCTCTGTGGGACGGCGAGGCGATCTTGCAGACATGGCGCACCTCGACCGAGGCGTTGCGCACCGCGGACCAGTATTACGTCTGGCTGTCCACGCTGATGCAGGTGCGCGGGATCACGGCGAACGTGACCGATGTTGTGGTCTCGTCCACGGTGCCACGCGTGGTGTTCAACCTGCGGGTTCTGTGCGACCGCTATTTCGACTGCCGCCCGCTGGTGGTGGGCAAACCTGAATGCAAGCTGCCCGTGCCCCCGCGCGTGGAAGAGGGCGTGCGCCCCGGCCCCGACCGCCTGGCCAATGCCGCCGGCGCGTTTCAGCGCCATGGCGGGCATGTCGTGATCGTCGATTTCGGCACCGCCACCAATTTCGACGTGGTCGCCGAGGACGGCGCCTATATCGGCGGCGTGATCGCGCCCGGCGTGAACCTGTCGCTGGAAGCGCTGCACCAGGGCGCGGCGGCCCTGCCGCATGTGGACATATCGCGCCCAGACCGCGTGATCGGCACGAATACGGTCGCCTGTATCCAGTCCGGCGTGTTCTGGGGCTATACAGGGCTGATCGAAGGGATTACCCAGCGGATAAAGGCCGAGTATGGCCGCCCCATGAAAGTGATCGGCACCGGCGGGCTTGCGCCCTTGTTCGCGCAGGCCGAGGCGCTGTTCGACGAAATCGAGGATGACCTGACAATGTTTGGCCTGAAGGTGATCCATGACCATAACACGGCCATGACAAAATAGGAGCAGCCATGAGCGCTGAGAGATTGATCTACGTCCCCCTCGGGGGCGCAGGCGAGGTGGGCATGAATGCCTACCTGTACGGATACGGCCCCAAGGGACGCGAGCGGTTCATCCTCGTGGACCTGGGCATCACCTTTCCGGATATGGGCGGGCAACCGGGGGTGGATGTCATCCTGCCCGACCTGACATGGCTGATCGAGCGCCGCGACCGGCTGGACGCGATTTTCATCACCCACGCGCATGAGGACCATGTCGGCGCCGTGGGCCAGTTGTGGGACCAATTGCAAGCGCCGGTTTACGCGCGCGATTTCACGGCGCGGATTGCCCGGTTGAAAATGCAGGACCAGGGCCAGGATCCCGCGCAGGTGCAGACCGTGGGCAAGATGGAGCCTGTGGAGGCAGGCCCCTTCACGGTGCAGTTCTTCCCGGTCGCGCATTCGCTGCCCGAGGCGTCGGGCATGATTATCGACACGCCCGCCGGGCGGCTGGTGCATTCGGGCGATTTCAAGGCCGATACCACACCCGGCGTGGGTGAGCCGCATGATCCGGCCATGCTGGCAGAGATCGGACGTTCGGGCGTCAAGGCCATGATGTGCGACAGCACCAACGTGATGAACAAGCATTCCGGCCGGTCAGAGGCGACCTTGGCCGACCCGATTGCCGAGCTGATGCGCGACGCGCGCGGCATGGTCGTGGCGACGACGTTTGCCTCGAACGTGGCGCGGCTGAAAACGCTGGCGGTGGCCGCGCAAGAGGCCGGGCGCTCTGTCTGCCTGATGGGCCGCGCGATGCTGCGCATGACGCAGGTGGCGACCGAGGCGGGCATCCTGACGGACATGCCCCCCACCGTCAGCCCCGAACAGGCCAAGGACATCCCGCGCGAAAACCTGCTGCTGATCGTGACCGGCAGCCAGGGCGAGCGGCGCGCCGCCAGCGCGCAACTGGCGCGTGGCACCTATATGGGTCTGAACATGAAGGAAGGCGACACGTTCCTGTTTTCCAGCATGACCATTCCGGGCAACGAGCGCGAGGTGGGGCGCATCGTCAATGGCCTGTCGGAAATGGGGGTCGATGTGATCGACAATGCCGAACGACTGTATCACGTTTCTGGCCATGCGAACCGCCCCGACCTGGAAGCGATGCAAGACCTGATCCAACCTGCGATCCTTGTGCCCATGCATGGCGAACACCGGATGATGCGCGAACATGCGAAGCTGGCGACCGCGCGGGGCATGCGGTCCTTGGTGGTGGCAAACGGGTCGGTCGTGGACCTGACGGGCGATGTGCCCGCGTTGGTCGATGAAGTGCCGACAGGGCGCGTGTATCTGGATGGCAGCCGCATGATCGGCGCGATGGACGGGATCATTCGCGACCGCATCCGCATGGCGATTGGCGGGCATGTCTTCGTCACCGTCATCATGGACGAGGCCGACGAGGTGCTGGGCGACCCCTGGGCCGAAATCGCGGGCTTGCGTCCGCAGGCCAAGGGCGGGCAGGCGCTGAACGAGGTGATCGAGGATGAATTGTCCGATTTCATGGAGCGCGCCAGTCGCAAGGTGCTGACCGATGACGACAAGCTCAATGACGGGTTGCGGCGCGTTGTGCGGCAGGTCGTCATGGAAGAGCTTGGCAAGAAGCCGGAAGTCACCATCGTGGTCAGCCGCCTGAGCGCCGAGTAGCGCCAACCTTGCGGAGGGCTTGCGCCCACGCCTTTTGTTCAGGGGGCTGTCGCCCCCAATTCTGGCCCCCTTTCGGGGGCCGAATTACCCCCAACCGCGTGTTTCCGGCGAGAGGACGTCACCGCCAGAAGGTCGTGCGACTGGCCAGCAGCCCTTGCAGCTTGGCCAGCACGCGCAGGGCCGGGGGCCGCGGCGTGGCGTTGGGGTCGCAAAGCCGCTCCAGCGCCAGTTCCGGGCTGCAAGGCAGGCGCGTGACCGGGTCCAGATACCGGGGATACGCGATCAGCACCGCATGGACCAGGGCGGGCAGGTCGGGCCGCGCCTGTCGTCGTTCGGGCACCGGGCCCAGATCTCGGGTCAGCCCCCATCCGGCGTAAAACGGCGCGCCAAGGCAGGTGACGGGGAGACCGCGCAAGAGCGCCTCGAACCCGAGGGTCGAGGTGATGGTCCAGACCTCTTGCACCTGGTCCAGCAGCCATCCGGTATCGGTAGCGGACAAGACCATGTCGGCGGTGCCGGTATCGGTGACCGCGCCGGGGCGCAGGCCCGCTTCGACATCGGGATGGGGTTTATACAGGATCACGGCATCCGGGTTGTCCGCGCGCACCTTGGTCAGAAGCTGGGCATTCGAGCGGATCGCGCCCGCGCCAAGCCGGATCGAAGCGTCATCCTCGACCTGTCCGGGCACAAGAATGCGCTGCCCCTCGGGCAGGGCAGGGCGCGCCCCGGCCAGGTTGTACTTGGTCGCACCATGGGCGCAAAGCCGGTCTGTCAGCCGCGCCGCGCGGTCGGCCCCACCGGGGGGCAGGGGGGATGCGATCAGGCTTTCCAGCCGTGACGGGCGGGTCGGGTCGTAATAGATGCCCAGATCGTCGCGCACCAG
>JAAAPG010000061.1 GCA_009908405.1 Alphaproteobacteria bacterium
TTTCGGGGGTTTTATTGGCTCCGGCGGTAGGGATCGAACCTACGACCAATTGATTAACAGTCAACTGCTCTACCGCTGAGCTACGCCGGACCATGGCCGCGCTATAGCAAGTGCGTTCCGGAGCGTCCAGTAGGAATCGGCAAGAAATTTATGTCCTTGCCGACAAACGGAAGATGGCTTGCGTTCGCAGCATGTCGCGACACTCGACGAGGGCGCGCGACTCCAGATCGACCAGATGCGCGAAGACGTTTCTTGCTGCGGCTTTGTGCAGGCCGGGCCGGAGATCGGTATAGATCCGTGTCGTCAGCGCGTCGATCGTTGCGGGACCTGACTGCAGCTCGGCAAGGATCGCGTTTTCACGTTTGCGTCGATGATCTATAAGCTCCGCGATCCGCGAGGCCGGTTCGGGGATGGGGGCGCCATGCCCCGCGTGGAGAATACCCGCGTCAAGCGCTGCCAGCTTGTGGAGTGAGCGCATATAGGCGCTCATGTCACCATCCGGCGGCGACACGAGCGAAGGTGCCCATCCCATCACATGGTCCCCGGTAAAGACAATACCGTTCCATTGGAAACACATATGATTGCCCATATGTCCGGGCGTCCAATGCGCGGTGATCTGTCCATCACCGAAATCGACGGTGGCGCCCTCCTCCAGGCAGCGGTCTGGCGCGAAAGATATGTCCACGCCTTCGCCGCCGCCCACCATGCCGCGAGCCGCCAGCGCGGACATTGTTTCACTGCGCCCGGCCAAGCTGTCGCCGTATGCCAGAACGGGGGCGCCGGTCGCATGGCTCAGGGCCGGGGCCAGCATGGAATGATCTTTGTGGCTATGTGTTACCAGGATGCAGGCGACCTGTTCGGGGCCAATGGCGTGGAGCAGATTTTCCAGATGTCCGGGGTCTTCGGGACCGGGGTCGATGACACAAAGCTGTCTGTTGCCAAGGATATACGTGTTCGTACCGTCCCCCGTCATGGGCGAGGGGTTCTCGGCACGGATACGGCGCAGGCCGGGGGCAAGCTCGGCAAGATGAGACATGTTGACGAAATAACGCGGTGCAGGGCCGGTGTATAGCGTGTATGTTCGGCATGTTCCCAACTGGACCCCTGCCATGGTGCGCAACCTGCCATCGATCAAATCCATTCTGCCCAGAAGCTTCTTCGGGCGGGCCGTTCTGATCGTTGTCGTGCCGATCCTGCTGCTTCAGATCGTCTTGTCGGTTGTTTTCGTGCAACGACATTATGAACGCGTGACCCAACAGATGACCGGGTCGATGCTTGACGTGGTCTCTGTCGAGCTGTCGCGACTGGATGCGCTTTCCGCCAGTGCCCTGGACCAGGCTGGGACGAGCGATCTGGCGCAAGCTGTCGGGTTGGACATGAAGATGTCCGTTCTTGTGCCAGCAGATGTGGAGGACGGCGTTGCCTGGTATGATCTGGCGGGCCGCGAAATCCTGACCGTGCTGCGTGATGCGGTTCCCGGCTATCAGGTGGCGATGTTGCGCACCGATCCCGACCGTGCCGTGGTCTGGGCGCTGACCCGACATGGTCCTGTGCAGGTGTCGATCCCGCGCAATCGGCTTGCGCCGACGAATCCGCATCAGCTTCTGGTTCTGGTGTTTGTCGCCTCACTGATCCTTGTTCTGATCGCGCTGCAATATCTGCGACTGCAAATCCGCCCGATCCGCCGCTTGGGAGCGGCGGCGGAAGCCTACGGGCGCGGTCAATCCGTGCCAGTGCGCGCCGGTGGCGCACGCGAAATCCGTGCCGCGGCGCTGGCCTTTGTCGATATGCGCAACCGGATCGAACGGCAAAACGCGCAGCGCAAGCTGATGCTGTCGGGGCTGGGCCATGACATGCGGACGCCGTTAACACGGATGCGGCTGATGCTGTCCATGGCCGAGCCGTCCGATGATCGCGATGCGCTGGAAACAGAAATTACCGGTTTGGAAAAACTGCTCGACGGATTCCTGGATTACGCGCGTGGAGAGGAACCTGCCGGACAAGGCCCTGTCGACCCGGTGCAGGTCGTGTCAGACCTTGTGGCGCGCTATCGCAATGCGGGCCGTCCGGTGGCGTTGGAGATGGCGGCGGACTTGCCAGACAGCCTTTGGCTGCGCGATGGCCAGTTGGACCGGGCGCTGGACAATATTCTGGGAAATGCGCTGGAATACGGAACCAGGGCACATGTGTGCGTGGCCGCGCAGCAGGACAAGCTGACCATCGCTATCGAAGACGATGGGCCGGGTATCGCGCCAGAGGACCGCGCGCGCGCCTGCGAGCCGTTTGTCAGGCTGGACAAGTCGCGCAACCAGAATGCCGGTGTGCATGTCGGGTTGGGTCTGGCAATCGCGATGAACATGGCGCGCACACATGGCGGCCAGCTTGGCTTGACCGACGGTGTGACGTTGGGAGGATTGCGCGTTGTGTTGACACTGCCCGTTGACCCGCCGCCGGACGCGCTGTCGTCGGCGCGCGTATCGTGAAACACGCGCGCCGCGTCGGGATCAGTGCAGCGCCGATTTGGCCGGGGCGCTGTCCACGCTGGCCAGATGGTCGCCGATCAGCAACCCGTCAGGTCCGGCAGACACGGCAAGAGTGGCCCCGTCCATGACATCACCGCTTAGCAGCAACTGGGCCAAGGGGTCTTGCAGATGGCGCTGGATCACCCGTTTCAGCGGGCGCGCGCCATAGACCGGGTCATAGCCCTTGTCAGCCAGCCAGGCGCGGGCGCTGTCATCCAGCTCCAGCGTGATCTTGCGCGCCAGCAACCGCTTGAGCAGCCGCGCCATCTGGATGTCGACAATCGCGTCCATGTCCGCCCGTGCCAGCCGGTCGAAGATGACGGTTTCATCCAGCCGGTTCAGGAATTCGGGGCGGAAATGGGCGCGCACGGCCTCCATCACATCGGCGCGGGCGGCGTCCGGGTCAGCGCCCTCGGGCAGCCGTGACAAAGCTTGCGAGCCTAGGTTCGAGGTCAGCACGATCAGCGTTTGCTTGAAATCGACCGTGCGGCCATGCCCATCGGTCAGCACCCCGTCATCCAGAACCTGCAACAGCACGTTGAACACGTCCGGGTGGGCCTTTTCGACCTCGTCGAACAGCAGCACCTGGTAGGGCCGGCGCCGCACCGCTTCGGTCAGCACGCCGCCCTCGTCATAGCCGACATAGCCCGGCGGTGCCCCGATCAGCCGCGCGACCGAGTGCTTCTCCATGAATTCGGACATGTCGATGCGCACCATCGCCTGGTCGTCGTCAAACAGGTAGGCCGCGACGGCCTTGGTCAATTCGGTCTTGCCCACGCCGGTCGGGCCAAGGAACAGGAAGCTGCCAAGCGGGCGGTTTTCGTCGTTCAGACCCGCACGCGCGCGGCGCACCGAATTGGCCACGGCCTGCAAGGCGGTATCCTGCCCGACCACGCGCTTGCGCAGCTCGTCTTCCATGCGCAGCAGCTTCTCGCGTTCGCCTTCCAGCATTTTACTGGTCGGAATGCCGGTCCAGCGTTCGACCACCTCGGCGATCTGTTCGGGGCGCACGGCGTCGGCGACCATTTTCTCGGCCTCGCGCGCCTCGGCCTCTGCCAGCTTGCGCTCCAGTTCCGGGATGTCGCCATATTGCAGCCGCCCGGCGCTGGCGAAATCGCCGTTGCGCTTGGCCGTCTCCAACTCGACCCGCGCGCGGTCCAGGTTTTCCTTGATCTGGCGCGCGGCTTCCAGCTTGTCGCGCTCGGACTGCCAGGTGGTCGTCATCTCGGCGCTGCGTTGCTGCAACTCGGCCAATTCACGCTCCAGCGTGACCAGCCGGTCCTTGGATGCGGCGTCGTCTTCCTTCTTCAACGCCTCGGCCTCGATCTGCTTTTGCAGGATGTCGCGGTCCAGCGCGTCCAGCTCTTCGGGCTTGCTGTCCACTTCCATGCGCAGGCGGCTTGCGGCCTCGTCCATCAGGTCGATCGCCTTGTCGGGCAGGAACCGGTCGGTGATATAGCGATGCGACAGCGTTGCCGCCGTGACCAGTGCGCTGTCGGAAATCCGCACGCCGTGGTGCAGCTCATACTTTTCCTTGATACCCCGCAGGATGGAAATCGTGTCCTCGACCGTCGGTTCCTCGACCACGACCGGCTGGAACCGCCGCGCCAAGGCCGCGTCCTTTTCCACGTGCTTGCGGTATTCATCCAGCGTGGTGGCGCCCACGCAGTGCAATTCGCCCCGTGCCAGCGCCGGCTTGATAAGGTTCGCGGCATCCATCGCGCCTTCGGATTTGCCCGCGCCGACCAGCGTGTGCATCTCGTCGATGAACAGGATGATCTCACCCTCGGCAGAGGTCACTTCGGACAGCACGGCTTTCAGCCGTTCCTCGAATTCGCCGCGGTATTTCGCGCCCGCGATCAGCGCGCCCATGTCCAGCGCCATGAGTTGCTTGTCGCGCAGCGATTCGGGCACATCGCCATTCACGATGCGAAGCGCCAGCCCCTCGGCAATCGCGGTTTTCCCCACGCCGGGTTCGCCGATCAGCACCGGGTTGTTCTTGGTGCGGCGCGACAGAACCTGCATGGCGCGGCGAATTTCATCGTCGCGGCCGATGATCGGGTCGATCTTGCCATCGCGCGCCGCCTCGGTCAGGTCGCGGGCGTATTTCTTCAGCGCGTCATAGCCGTCCTCGGCCGATGCGGAGTCCGCTGTTCGCCCCTTGCGCAGGTCGTTGATCGCCGTGTTGAGGTTCTGCGCGGTGACGGCGCCAGCCTCCAGCGCGTCCTTCGCGTCCGATTTGACCAGCGCCAGCGCGGTCAACAGCCGCTCGACCGTGACAAAGCTGTCGCCCGCTTTCGTGGCGACCTGCTGAGCCTGATCCAGCACCTTGGCGGTTTGCGGATCCATGTAGATCTGGCCGTCGCCGCCCTGCACCTTCGGCAGCTTGGCCAAGGCTATTTCGACCGCTTGCGCCACCTGCTCCGGCGCGCCGCCTGCGCGGGTAATCAGGTTCGCGGCCATGCCTTCGCTGTCGTCCAGCAATGCCTTGAGCACATGCGCAGGGGTCAGCCGCTGATGATCTTCGCGCAGGGCAATCGTCTGGGCCGCCTGAATGAAACCGCGGGCCCGTTCGGTGAATTTGTCCATGTTCATGGTCTTTTCCTTTCTGTGAGCACCCGCTGTGCGGCCCCGCCTGACACGCAGCGCAAGGGCCATATCGGGCCTTGACCCTTATGTGGGTTGCGCGCAGCACTGTTGCAAGATTGGCACATGCACTTGCATGCAATTTTCGACATCGCGCCGCGATCCGTCGCGCGAAAGCCCCGCCCGTTCCGCATTCTTGCCTGAATTGGCGACAAAGATGCGTTTCTACGGAATTGGTTTCTTGAGGCGTGACGATGGACCGACTGACCGAGATGGAAGCATTTGCCACGGTGGTGGACCAGGGCGGCTTTACCGATGCGGCGCGAAAGATGGGGATTTCGAAATCCGCCGTGTCCAAGCACGTCTCCTCTCTGGAGACCCGGCTGGGCGCGCGGCTGTTGAACCGCACCACCCGGCGTGTCAGCCCCACCGATATCGGGCTTGCCTATTACGACCGCGCTCGCCGTGTGCTGAATGACGCGGGCGAAGCCGACAGCCTTGTCACTTCCATGCAGTCGGCACCCTCTGGCGTTTTGCGGCTGGCAGTCCCGACGGATTTCGGCGCGACGCACCTGTCCCCCATTCTTGGCGAATTTCTGAACCGCTACCCCGATGTGTCGGTCAACATGGTGCTGAAAAACCGCTATGTCGAGCTGATCTCGGAAGGGTTCGACCTGGCGATTCGCATGGGCGAGATGGATGACAGCACGCTCCGCGCCCGCAAGATTTGCGAAACCACGCAGCGGCTGATCGCATCCCCCGCCTACCTTGCCGAACATGGTCGCCCCGACCGGCTGGACGATCTGAACGCGCACCGGTTGCTCTATTATTCGCACAACGCCGCATCCTCGATGTGGAAGATCACCGCCCCGTCGGGTGAAGTGCGCCAGGTGCGCTCTGCCACGTGGTTTTCCGTCAATGACGGGCAATCCCTGCTGACGGCGGCGATCAACGGGCTTGGCATCGCGTATCTTCCCAGCTTCCTCTATGCCGACGCCATGAAAAGCGGGCTGGTGGAAGATGTCATTCCCGATCTGCCGCGCGACGTGCAGGGCTTGCACGCGGTCTACCCGTCTGGCCGATACACCCAGCCCAAGGTGCGCGCGCTGATCGATTTCCTTGTCGAGAAATTCGGCACGCGCAACGCGGATGGCTGGTAACTCTTGCCCCGGGGCGGTTTTCCGCGCTGCCTCTGACTGCCAGGGCACTTCGTGTGCCTTGGCATTTTTGCATGAAAAACCCGAAGGCGGGCTGCGCCTTCGGGCCTGTTTTCAAGCTTGTGCGTTCGGATCAGACGAAGAACTGCGCGCCGTTGGCGCTGATCGTGGACCCATTCACGAAACCCGAGTCATCCGACACCAGGAAGGCCACGCAGCGCGCGATTTCCTCGGGCTCTCCCAGGCGACCGGCGGGGATGCCCGCGATGATCGAGTCCCGCACCTTTTCGGGCACGGCCATGACCATTTCGGTGGCAATATAGCCTGGGCAAACGGCATTGGCGGTAATGTTGAACCGCGCGCCTTCCTGCGCCAGTGACTTGATGATGCCCAGATCGCCCGCCTTGGTCGCGGCGTAGTTGGTCTGGCCGAACTGGCCCTTTTGGCCGTTGATGGAGCTGATGACCACCACGCGCCCGAACTTGCGTTCACGCATACCGGGCCAGATCGGGTGGACGGTGTTGAACACGCCGGTCAGGTTGGTGTCGATCACTTCGCGCCATTGCTCCGGTGTCATCTTGTGGAAGGGCGCGTCGCGGGTGATGCCTGCATTGGCCACCACGATGTCGATCGGGCCAAGGTCGGCTTCGACCTGCGCAAGCCCTGCCTTGGACGCGTCGTAATCCGCCGCGTTCCACTTGTAGGTCTTGATGCCGGTTTGCTCGGTGAAGTTCGCCGCGGCCTCGTCGTTGCCCGCATATGTCGCGGCCACGGTATAGCCCTTGTCTTTCAGTTCCTTGGAAATCGCCGCGCCAATGCCGCGCGATCCGCCTGTGACCAATGCCACTCTTGCCATGTTGTCCCCCTCCTTCAAGGTTATGATATGTGTAATATCTGCTATCGAACAAGCGCGGCGTGCGCAAGATTGTTGCGCACGCCTTTTCGTTTTAGCGTTCGAGGCACATTGCCACACCCATGCCACCGCCGATGCACAGCGTCGCCAGGCCCTTTTTCGCGTCCGAGCGCTGCATTTCGAACAGCAGCGTGTTCAGGATGCGGCAACCCGAGGCGCCGATGGGGTGGCCGATGGCGATCGCGCCACCGTTCACGTTCACCTTGGCCGGGTCCCAGCCCATGTCCTTGTTCACCGCGCAGGCTTGGGCGGCGAAGGCTTCGTTCGCCTCGACAAGGTCAAGGTCTTCCGGCTTCCACCCGGCTTTCTCCAGCGCCTTGCGGCTGGCGTGGATGGGGCCGACACCCATGATCGACGGGTCAAGCCCGGCGGTGGCGTAGCTGGCAATGCGGGCCAGCGGGGTCAGGCCGCGCTTCTCGGCCTCTTCCGCGCTCATCAGCATGACGGCGGCGGCGCCGTCGTTCAGCCCGGACGCGTTGGCAGCGGTCACCGACCCTTCCTTGGTGAAGGCCGGGCGCAGCTTTTGAAGTGATTCGAGCGTAGCGCCATGGCGGATGTATTCGTCGTTTTCCACGACGATGTCGCCCTTGCGGGTTTTCACCGTGAAGGGTGCGATTTCATCCTTGAACTTGCCCGCTTTCTGCGCGGCTTCGGCCTTGTTCTGGCTGGCGACGGCGAAGCTGTCCTGCTCATCGCGGCTGATCTGCCACTTCTCGGCGACGTTTTCCGCGGTCTGGCCCATGTGATAGCCGTTGAACGCGTCCCACAACCCGTCCTTGATCATGGTGTCGATCATCTTCATGTCACCCATCTTGGTGCCCGCGCGCATATGGGCGCAATGTGGCGACAGGGTCATGCTTTCCTGGCCGCCGGCCAGAACGATCGCCGAATCGCCCAGCATGATGTGCTGCGCGCCAAGGGCCACGGCGCGCAGGCCCGACCCGCAAACCTGGTTGATGGACCATGCCGCCGACTCGATCGGCAGCCCCGCATTGACATGCGCCTGGCGCGCGGGGTTCTGGCCCTGACCGGCCGTCAGAACCTGGCCCAGGATGGTTTCGGACACGTCGGATTTGTCGATACCCGCGCGGGCGACAACCGCGTCCAGGATGGCGGCCCCAAGGTCATGGGCCGGGGTGTTGGCAAAAGCGCCGCCGAAAGACCCGACGGCTGTGCGGGCTGCGGAAACGATAACTACATTGGTCATGAGAGCTCCTCTGTCATTGGCTTGTACGGGCGCGGGTTGCCCGCAAGGTTCCCCTGCGTTGTATCATGGGTCTGCGGTGTTGCAATGCGCCAACCGACGTGTTTGCGCAATAATATTTCGTGACGCCGCAATGCTTATTCGTGACGCTGTCCATTTGTCACGGGGGATGTCACAAACTGTTTCTGTGAAATCCGGCCCGCGTTCTGGACTCTTGTGGTAATCTTGCGATAGCTCTGCCATCAGAGGCGATGATGGAAAAAACTTGGGCGAAATACCACCTTGGCCAGGTGGTGCGGCATAAAAAGCACCCGTTTCGCGGGGTCATTTTTGATGTGGATCCGAAATTCGCGAATACCGAGGATTGGTACAGGTCGATACCGGAAGACAGTCGGCCCAGCAAAAACCAGCCGTTTTACCATCTGCTGGCGGAAAACGAGGACAGCTTTTACGTCGCTTACGTGTCAGAGCAGAACCTGCTCCCCGACGACTCCGGGGAACCGGTGGAGCATCCCGACCTGTATGATCTGTTCGGTGAATTCAATGATGGCCGGTATCCATTGCAGATCGAGTTGAACTGACGGGGCGTGCCCGCTTTTCACGTTTCAGGTCCCGGTTTGCACCCTAACCCGCCATTTCTGCCACGACTTGCCGGGTGCCGACCGGCACCCAGAATGTCAGCCTGTTGCAGCCCATTATCCGGCGATAAGTCAATGCACGTGCCAGGGTTCGGATCAGGAACAAGCCGTAGCCGCCTTCTTGCAGAAAGCTGGGTTCCGGTGGTGCTTGGCGCAGTAGCCGGGGGTCGAATGGATGGCCGGTATCAATGATGCAGCAGCGCAATTCATCGCGCTTGTGGAGTATTTCCAGGTCAATCCGACCGGTCGAGTCGGGGTAGCCGTGACGGGCAATATTTGACAAGACTTCTGCCAGGATGATGTTCACATCTTCGATCCAGTCCGTCGGCGTGTCAGCGGCGCGCAGGTAAGCATCGACCCTGACCAACACCGCGCGGACATCTTCAAGCGTGCTGTGGCAGGACGTGCTCAAGACCTTGTCATGCGTTAGCTTGTTGTGCGTCATGCCTTGGTTCCAATCTTGCGGGCCGTGGTTGCAGCCATTTGCCGAAGAATATGCACGTGTCGCGCTGCGGATGCGTTTAGCCTGTCGCGGGCAATGTCTGGGTTTCCGGCGACCTGTCATGTATCCGGAACACCGTATCCATCCGGGTCAGGCGGAACACCTTGCGCACGCCGGGCGAAAGTGCGGCGATTTCGAGCGGACGTTCCGGGCCGAGCAGTTTCATCGCGCCGACGATGGCACCCAATCCGCTGCTATCCATGAATTCCACCTTGTTCAGGTCCAGAATAACAGGGGTTCCGGGATGGCTGGTGGCAGAGCGGATCGCATCCTTGAAACGGATTGCCACGGCAGCATCCAGACGTGTTTCGCGCAATTCGATCACAAGCGCGCCGCTTGCTTCGCCAAGTGCCATCTGCATGTCATGTCCTTTCCAGATCGCTGAACCGCCACCGTAGCGCAGAAAAGTTACCAAGTGCTTGCCAGCTTGCAGCAGGCCCGCGCGCGCGCTACCCAAGCCGGACAGATAGGCAAAGGGGGGCTATCATGGCACATCTATGGATCCGCGCGGAGCCGCGCCCCCAGGAAGAGCGGGTCGGCATCACGCCCGACGGTGTCGCGGCTTTGTGCGCCAAGGGGGTGCGGGTCACGATCGAGGACAGCCCGCAACGCGCCCTGCCGCTGGAGCCGTTCTTGCGCGCAGGGGCGCAAGCGGCCGAGTATGCCACGTGGCCTGATGCGCCCGGTGATGCAATCATCTTCGGGCTGAAAGAACTGCCGGACGATGGCACGCCCTTGCACCATGCACACATCATGTTTGGCCACGCCTATAAAGGTCAACCGGCTGGCCAAAGGTTGCTGCGCCGCTTCCGCGCGGGTGGCGGGGTGTTGTATGACCTGGAATACCTGACGGATGAACAGGGTCGGCGGGTGGCGGCCTTCGGCTACTGGGCCGGGTTCGCGGGCGCGGCTGTGTCGCTTCTGGCCTTTGCCGCGCAAGCGCGCGGCGGTGTCTGTGCGCCGGTCGCGCGCTTCGCGGACAAGACCACGATGGTCGATGCTGTCGCGCGCGCACTGTCCGGTTTGGAGCTGCCGCGCGTTCTGGTCATCGGTGCGCTGGGCCGGGTCGGACGCGGGGCCTGTGACCTGTGCGCCGCTGTCGGGGCCCCGGTCACGGCATGGGACAAGGCAGAGACCGCCACGGGCGGGCCGTTTCCCGAGGTATTGGCGCATGACGTGTTCCTGAACTGCATCCTTGCCATGCCCGGCACGCCGGTTTTCGTGCCGCAATCGGCGGTGGATGCGCCGCGCGCGCTGCGGGTGATCGGTGATATCGCCTGCGATCCGACATCCGATTTCTCTCCCGTCAAGGTGTATGACCGCGCAACTGATTGGGCGCGGCCCGTGTTGCGGGCGCATGGCGCGCCGGTGCTGGACGTGATGGCGATCGACAACCTGCCTTCGCTGTTGCCGGTCGAGGCCTCGGAGGATTTCGCCGCGCAGCTTTTGCCGCATCTGCTGGCGCTCGATTCGACGGAAACCGGTGTCTGGGGCCGGGCGCGCGCGGAATTCGACCGGCATATGGCGACGCTTGGGGCTTGATATTTTAGGCTTGAAATATATGCTGCCCCATGAACCATGGAGGGGTGCATGGCAGGGCTGACAGATTGGGACGCCGCCTTCGAAAACGGCGCGCATATTCCGGGCGGGGCGGATTACCCGTCGCGCTGGCAGGCGCTCGCGGCTGCGTATCGCGCGACGGCACGGGCGCGGTTGGACCTGCCCTATGGTGCGGGCGCGCGCGAGTGCTTCGACCTGTTCCTGCCACAGGGCGCGCCCAAGGGTTTGGCGGTTTTCGTGCATGGTGGGTATTGGAAAGCCTTCGATAAATCCACATGGTCGCACCTGGCGCAGGGTGCCGTCGCGCGCGGTTGGGCCATGGCCATGCCCAGCTATACGCTTGCGCCAGGGGCGACATTGGCGCAAATGACCGCCCAGATTGCCCGCGCTGTTGCCGCCGCGCGGGCAGAGGTGCCCGGCCCGGTGCGGCTGGCGGGGCATTCCGCCGGGGGGCACTTGGTGGCGCGGATGCTGTGCGCGGACCAGACCGACATTGCGGACCGGGCCGTGTCCATCTCTGGCCTGCACGATCTGCGGCCCCTGTTGCACACCAAGATGAACGAGATCCTGCGCCTGACCCCCGACATGGCCCAAGCCGAAAGCCCGGCCTTGCTGGAACAACGGCCCGGCACGCAGCTGACAGCCTGGGTCGGCGGGCATGAGCGCCCCGAATTTCTGCGCCAATCCGCGCTGATCCGCGAAGCCTGGCCCGGCACGCGGCTGGTGGTCGATGACGATCTGCATCATTTCAACGTGATCGCCGCCATGGCCGAGCCCGACAGCCCCTTGACCAACGCCATCTTGCAGGACACCCCATGACCGTTTCCGTGACCCGAGAGGGCGATCTCGCCCGCGTGACGCTCGACAATCCGCCGGTAAACGCGCTGGGCCAGGCACAGCGCGCCGGGCTGGCGGATGCCGTGGCGCAGACCAACGCGATGGACGGGCTGCGCGCCGTGGTGTTGCATTGCGCCGGGCGCAGTTTCGTCGCCGGGGCCGATATCCGGGAATTCGGCAAACCGCCGGTTGAACCGCATCTGCCCGATGTTCTGGCGCAGATCGAAAACGCGCGCGCGCCTTGGGTGGCGGCCATTCACGGAACCGCGCTGGGCGGCGGGCTGGAGCTGGCCTTGGCCTGCCGCTACCGCGTCGCGGCGCGGGACGCAAAGCTGGGCCTGCCAGAGGTCACGTTGGGCCTGATCCCCGGCGCGGGCGGCACGGTGCGCCTGCCGCGCATCATTCCGGCCACCGAGGCCCTGACCATGGTCGCGGGCGGCAAGCCCGTGGGGGCCGCGCGGGCGCAGGATATGGGCTTGGTCGATAAACTGGCTGATGGCGAAGTGCTGGACGTCGTATTGCATTTCGCACAGGCGCTGGCCGAGCACCCCGACCCCGGCCCGGTTTTGACACGTCCGGTCCAGAACCCCGACCCGGCGGCATTCGACGCTTTGGCGGCGAAGCTGGAAACCCGCGCGCGCGGCCAGAACTCGCCCAAGGAGGCCGTCGCGGCCCTGCGCCGCGCGCTGACCCTGCCCGCGCCCGAGGCCATGGCGGCAGAGCGCGCGGCCTTCCTGCGCCTGCGCGATGATCCGCAATCCAAGGCGCTGTCGCATGTGTTCTTTGCCGAACGCGGGGCAGGGCGGTTGGACCGGTTGAAAGGTGTGACCGCGCCGGCGCCCGACCGCATTGGCGTGGTTGGCGGTGGCACCATGGGCGCGGGAATTGCCGCGGCCTGCTTGCTTGCGGGGCGGCGCGTGACCTTGCTGGAGCAAACCGAACAGGGGGCAGAGGCCGCACAGGGCCGCGTGACGGGCATCTTGCAAGACAGCCTGTCGCGCGGGGTGATCGACACGCGCCGCCATGCCGCGTGTGTCGCCGCCTTTACCGCCACGCACGACCCCGCCGACCTGTCGGATGTGCAACTGGCCATCGAAGCGGTGTTCGAGGATTTCGACGTGAAGCGCGCGGTTCTGGCGCAGTTGGAAACCGTCACAGCACCCGATTGCGTGCTGGCCACCAACACGTCCTACCTGGATGTGAACGCGCTGGCCGCGACCATGGCCAACCCGTCGCGGCTGGTGGGGCTGCATTTCTTCTCTCCCGCGCATGTGATGAAATTGCTGGAAATCGTCGTGCCGGATGCGGTGTCGGATGCGGCCCTTGCCACGGGGGCGGCGCTGGCAAAAGCCTTGGGCAAGATCACCGTTTTCGCCGGGGTCTGCGACGGGTTCATCGCCAATCGCGTCATGTCGGCCTATCGGGCGGACTGCGAACACATGCTGGAAGAAGGCGCCTTGCCGTGGCAGATCGACGCTGCCATGGTCGATTTCGGTTTCCCCATGGGCATTTACCAGATGCAGGACTTGGCGGGCTTGGATATTGCCTGGGCCATGCGCAAACGCCGCGCCGCAGACGGCAAGCGCCCGGCGAATTACGTCCGCATCCCCGATATCCTGTGCGAGGCGGGGCGCTTTGGCCGCAAGGCGGGGCGCGGCTGGTATGACTATAGCAGCGGCAAACCCGTTCCTGACCCGGAGGTCGAGCGCGTAATTATGGACGAGTCCACGCGCAAGGGGATTGCCCGGCAGGCGTTCAGCGCCGAGGCGATCATGGCGCGTGTCCTCTCGGTCATGCAAGCCGAAGGCGACGCCATCCTGCGCGAAGGGATCGCCGCGCGGGCCGAAGATATCGACGTGGTGATGGTAAACGCCTTCGGCTTTCCGCGCTGGACGGGCGGGCCGATGTATCTGCGTGCTGGGGG
>JAAAPG010000116.1 GCA_009908405.1 Alphaproteobacteria bacterium
GACGAAGCCATCGCCGCCGTGACCGAATGTCATGCCGCCGGAATTGCAGTCAAGATGATTACGGGCGACCATGCCGGCACTGCTGCGGCCATCGGGCGGCAAATCGGCCTGCACCGGACCGACCAGCCCCTGACCGGCGCCGAAATAGACCAGATGGACGACGCGGCATTGGAAGCCGCCATTCGCCGGACCGATATCTTCGCGCGCACCAGTCCCGAACATAAGCTGCGTCTGGTGCAGGCCTTGCAGGCACGCGGGCAGGTCGTGGCCATGACCGGCGACGGGGTAAACGACGCGCCCGCGCTGAAACGTGCCGATGCCGGGATCGCCATGGGACTGAAAGGCTCGGAGGCCGCGCGCGAAGCATCCGATTTCGTACTGGCCGATGACAATTTCGCCTCTATCGCCGAAGCCGTGAAACACGGCCGCACGGTCTATGCGAACCTGAAAAAGGTCATCACCTTCCTGTTGCCGGTCAATGGCGGCGAATCCATTTCGCTGATCATCGCCATCCTGTTCGGGCTGGTGTTGCCCATCTCGCCGCTTCAGATACTTTGGGTGAACATGATCAGTTCCGTTGCGCTGGCCATGTCACTGGCCTTCGAGCGTCCGGAAGGCGCAATCATGCGCCAGCTACCCCGCCGCGCAGATGCGCCGATCCTGTCGCGCTTCATCCTGTGGCGGGTGTTTCTGGTGTCCATCCTCTTTGCAGTCGGCATATTCGGACAGTTCAGTTTGGCACAAGCCCAAGGCGCCAGCCTGGAGGAAGCGCGCACCATGGCGGTGAACACGCTTGTGGCGATGGAAGTGTTTTACCTGTTTTCAGTGCGCTACCGCCATGGCTGGTCGATGACTTGGCAAGGGGTCAAGGGAACGCCCGCGGTGCTGATCGCTGTCGCACTGGTTGTGCTGCTGCAAGTGATCTTCACCTATCTGCCTATCATGCAATCCTTGTTTGGCACGGTCGCACTTGGACCTTGGCAGCTTGTACAATGCACCGCCGCGGGTGTGCTTCTGTTGGTTCTTCTGGAAGCGGATAAGCAGGCGGCAAGAGGGTGGAAAGCCATGTCGAGCGCTTGGTAAGGATGGCTCCTCGAAATCAGTACCTGCAGAAACTGCGTCAATGGGTAAGATGTGCAATATGAACTGATACGGATTTGCCCGCCTCGGTGCGCGAGATGGGCATCCACCGCATCGGTTCATCCTGGATCGGGACCACAAGGGCTATCGTCATGACGGAAGGGCGACCGCGGGAGAGAATTCCTTCGTCACTCCACGGGCTGGGCTGGCCGTTTCGCAAGGCCGTCGCGCACCCGCGCGTGATCCTGATCAACCGTGTCACGTGGTTTGCCGCGTCGGCGAATCGATGTGTTGGCAGGATATTTTCTGTCTGCCGCGTTTTCCAATTATGACACGAAAGCGGCATTAATTTTGCGAGAATGCGGCGTAAAAATGCGTGATTTTATGGTAAAAACATAATTTATAGACGATTGGTTTTATCCATGGCCATTCGGCTAATTATTTATAAATTGGTCTGATTTTTAATTCCTTTTCTGTTTTGATTAAATATTTCGGGGTTTCATACTTAAAGGCGCAGTAACCCAACCTGGAGTAGTCCCATGAAAGTTCTTGTTGTTGAAGATGATGGCCTTATGGCCCAAGCGATTGCCGCGATGCTTGCCAAGGAACAATTCAACGTCACCATCGTGAACGATGGACAATCCGCGTTGGACATGATGACCGACTACAGCTTTGACGCCGTGTTGCTTGATATGCGGCTGAAACGCGAATCCGGGCTGGATGTGATGCGCGACGTCCGCCAGAAAGGCGTGGCCGTTCCGATCCTGATCCTGTCAGGAGATGCAGAACTGTCGACCAAGGTTGCGGCACTCGGCGCTGGTGCGGATGACTATGTCACCAAGCCATTCAAGATCGCGGAACTCAGCGCCAGAATTGCAGCCGTGGTGCGCCGCAATAACGGGCATATCAGCGAGAAGGTTGATATCGGCGCGCTGACACTCGATCTGACAGCGCGCACCGTTCTGGCGAAAGGCAACCCTGTCGCCCTGACCTGCAAGGAATACGACTTGCTGGAAGCACTCGCCCTGCGCAAGGGCCGGACGCTGGACAAGGACACGTTGCTCAGCCTGCTTTACGGCGGGGTGGACGAGCCGAATATCAAGATCATTGACGTGTTTATCTGTAAATTGCGCAAAAAACTCTCGGATGCGCTTGGCGGAGTTTGCCCGATACAGACGGTCTGGGGGCGCGGATATATCCTTCAAGACCCAGTTGAACTCGGTTCAGACAACCGGTCCTTGCAAATCGCGAGTTAATTTTTGGCACGACCCGATATCCAGTTCTGCTTTGGCCGCACAGTAACGCGTTACACAAAACCGCGATCTCTTGCGATCATGGCAGCCTGGGTTCGGTTTTTTGCGCCGAGTCGGCGGCATATCGTGGTGATGTGCAGTTTGACTGTGGCTTCGGAGGTCGGAATGTCCTGTGCGATTTCCTTGTTGGATTTCCCTTCACACAAGCTGCGCAGGACCTGAATTTCGCGCTTGGTCAATTGTTGCAGCACCGGATCGGTCGGACCTTCGGTGTCCTGCACCAGGTTGGCCGGCAGGTATGTCTCGCCCATCAGCATGAAACGCACCGCATTGCGCAGGCTTGTCGCCGGCAGGGATTTCGGCACGAACCCTCTCGCGCCATGTGCCAAGGCATCGTCCACCAGGGCCTTGTTCGCATCCCCTGACATCAGCGCGATATGCGGCGCGATCTTCTTCGCGATCGCGTCTTTCAGCCCCTGCAAGCCATTCATGCCCGGCATGCGGTAGTCAAGCAGCACCAGGTCGAAAGGACCATCGCGGCGCGCGATCTGGACCGCTTCGTCGTAGCTATCCGCGGTGGTCACCTGCACAGTGCCATCATGTGACAGGAACAGGGCCAACGTATCGCATAGCAAGGAATGGTCATCCGCGATCAACACACGCGAAATCTCGGCTTCTGAACTCGTCTTCATGCTCGCGTCTTCAATTCCTGGCCATCTTGGCACAGCGATACCTACCGACCATCCAGCACCGTTTCCAACACAGACAATACCTCGTCCGCCCCTTGCGAAAGGTCAACGCAATGGACGCCAAGCCTGTCCGCCGTGATGCGGTCACTATAGGGCGCGTCCCTTTGCATCCAACACAAAAGCGCCGGACCGCTGCCGTTCCCGCGACGGTGTGGCGAATCGAATTCACCGACTGCGTGCATATAGGATCGCTCAAAGATCACGGCATCCCAACTGTCGGGGTCTTCGTCCAGCACCGCAAGTGCTTCATCGCGCTCAACACAAGGAACGGCCAGCGCGCCCGCCGCTTCCAGGGCGCTGGCCAAGATGCGCTCGTTATCTTGCCCGGTTCCCAGGATGAGTATGCTTTTTCCGTCCAGTCCGGCACGAACGCCCGTCCCGGTGTCCTGTTCCAGATCATGCATGACCGGCCAAAGGATCGTGAAACGTGTCCCCCGGCCCGGCGCCGAGTCAAGCGACAGCGCCGCGGAATGGGCCTGAAGGGCGCTGACGACAATTTGCAGCCCAAGCCCCGTGCCCTTGTCGCCTTTGGTCGAGAAATAGGGTGTGAAGACATTCTCCAGAACCTCTGCGGGCATGCCGGGGCCGTTATCGTCGATCGTGACGCAGGCATAGCGGCTCTCCGCATCCGGCGCGCCGATCTGAAACGGCAAGCCAAGATCGCCAGGCGTTGCATCGCGCATCCCGACCCTGATCCGCCCTGTGTCGATCGCGGATCCCACGATGGCGTCGCGCGCGTTGATGCACAGGTTCATCACCACCTGCACCGCCGACATGGCATCCGCCATGACCATGACGGGCGCATCAGGCAGCGACAGGTCCAGTTGCAACGGGGGTCGCAAACCGGGGCGCACCAGTGCGACCGCATCGCGCACGGGCGCGCGCAGATCAAGTGGAACGCTTTCGTGATCCCGGTTCTTGCCAAGGTCCATCAAGCGGCGCACCAGACCGGCGGCCTGCTCGACGGTATCGTTGATCCGCCCGGCCAGCGCGCGCCCGTCATGCGCGTCCGCTTCTTCAATCAGGCTGGCCGCACTGGAAATAACCGCCAGGTAATTGTTGAAATCATGCGTCAGCCCGGCGGCTACCTGACCCATTTCCTCGCGCCGCTGCGCAAGGGCCAGCGCTTCGCGCAGGTTTTCTTTCTCGGCCGCGGTTCTCAGTTTATCGGTCTGGTCGCGCAAGATGCACAGGACGCCCTGATCGTCATTTCGACTGGTCGAGATTTCGATCTCGACGGTGCTGCCATCCGCGCCCAGGGCACGAACCTCGCCTGTCCAGGTCGGCTGTTGCATGGCACCGTGCAGATCGTGATCGCCCAGGCTGCCATGTGCCTTGAGCGTGACAATATCGGTCAGCGCCAGACGCGCCAGATCCTCGCCGCGGGTTTGTCCAAGCATGCGCACGGCAGCCGGGTTCGCATAGGTCACAAGCCCGGCGTCATTCAACAGCACAATACCATCCCGCGACGCATCCATCGCGCGTGCGCGATCCGCCAGCGCGCGACGTTCCGCATCTTTCAGATCGGTGATGTCGGACAACAGGCTGATCCGCCCGCCATCGGGGGTGCTTTGTTGAACATGACGATACCAGCGCCCGCGGATACTCATGTTTCTGGTCGCCGAAAACTGCAGATGAAAGGCCGCCAATTCCCGGTCCAGCCAGCCGTCGGCGTTGTCCGCGTCAACTTCGCAATATCCCGTTTCCACCGCCGCAAGAAGAACATCGTGCAAGGAGCAGCCGGGCTTGAGAACATGCGCCATATCCGCGAAAATCTTGCGAAATTGCGCGTTGCACAATGTCATTTTCTGGTCTTTGTCGAATTGTATGAAAGCGTCCTGCATGATGCTGACGGCGCTTTTCAGTTGCGCGCGCGCTTCCTTTTCGGCGGTCAGGGCGCGCTCTATGTTGCGCGCGTGCAGCCGATGCTGCGTCATGTCGGTCTGCACGGACATGAACCCCGTCAGCCCGCCCTGTTCATCAAACATGGGCTGGATGGCGAGCTCAATCCAGTACAATTCGCCCCATTTGGTCTGGTTCAAGATCTCGCAGGTGATCGCCTGCTCGCGCTCCAGCGCGGCCCGTATCTGCGCGACCGTGTCAGGATCGGTCAGCGAACATTGCAACAGACTGCCGGGGGACATGCCCTGAATTTCCGGCAAGCTGTAACCCGTGCGCCGCTCGAAGGCCGGATTGACCCATTCGATCCGGCCCCACGCGTCGGTAATCAGCACGAAATTGGTGCTGTTGCGCGCAATCGTGCTTAATCTTTCAATCTCGCGGCGTTGTGTTTGCGACTCGGTCGTGTCGCGCACGACGACCACATAGCCGTTCAGGCCCCCTCCGTCTTCCGTCTCGCGCTTGGCTGCGGAAATCGAGAACCAGCGCTGCGTACCGTTCACCGTCAGGGCGCAGCGATAGCCCATGGCGATGTCCTTGGCCTGAAGCTCTGCCTTGATGTCATCGGCCAGCGCGGAAACATGCTGCGGCAGGCATTGCGCGACTGTAAATCCAAGCAGGTTTTCAGCCGGGATCGGAAGCTCTATCTGCGGATTGGCATGCACGCCGGTTATGCGCAGATCGGGGTCCAGCTCCAGCAGGATATCAGGCATCGCGCGCAGCGTGGCCTGCAGTTTGCGTTGCTCGATTTCGCGGTGCTGCCGTTCGGCACGGGCGCGTTCTTCATCGGCACGGCGCGACAACAAGGTCGCGATGACATTGGCAACCGATTTCAGCAGATATATCTCGCCCGGCAGAAACGACCTGTGCGCATGGACAGAATCATACCCCATGAACCCGACCGCGCGCCCGTCAATCCGCAACGGTACCGCCAGCAACGAAATGATGCCCTGCATTTCAAGGATTTCGCGCAGCTCGCTCTGCGTTTCCAGCGCGGCGACGTCCTCGATATAGACATGGCCATGCGTATCGAAGAGCGCCCACCACAAATCCGCCATATCGCGCGGGACATTCTGCAGTTCATCTTTCATCGGCGCGATCCCGTCCGCGCACCATTCATGAGTGTTCGATATCGTCCGAGCGTCGTTTTCGACGAACAGGTAGGTCCGGTCCGAACCGCAGAACTTGCCCAGCTCTGCAAGCGCCTTGTCAATGGTCCTGTCGATCCGGTCGAACCGGGCCTGAAGCATTTCGTTGATCAGATCCACGACAAGCGCCTGGGCTTCGGTAAGCCGACTCAGCGCGCCCCGCGCGTCATCCTGCCGGACCGGTGCGGCCGCGACGGGGTGGGTGTCATCCTTTCCGAATAGCAGCTGCAAAAGCGCCCCGGCTTCGGCCAACGCGGTCTGGGCATGTGGTCCCGGTTGTACACCATCGGGCAATTCCAGAACCAGTATCAGGGCGGTCTTGTCAGGCGTGGGCGCGCGCAGAAGGCTGGAATACAGGGTCGGGGACAGGCCAGGTATTGCGCCGTCAGGCCCCACCTGATCCAGCAGGGACGCGGGCAAAGCCGTATCTGGCAGATCGTCGAAACCGGGACGTGCTGCAAAATGCGTCGCACCAAGCGGCAATTCCAGCACGGTGCAAACCGTGGCGCCGAACACCTCCCGCAGCTTGTCAAGAACCGTCGAAATGATTCCGGCCCGATCGAAGGACGCGTCCGTCACGGGGCCATGCCGGGCGGTTTTCTCGACCCGTCTGAAATCCTGTCCAATGGTCATGCTGCCTCGATCACACCAAGAGCCAGGCGGGCCTGTCGTTCATCTTCGCGCCCGAGCGCGAGAAGCTGGTCCAGATCGCTGCCGCTGACGGGCAAGCGGTGACGCATGGCCTGTGCGGCGGTGCCGCTGCGTTCCATCCCAAGTGTCAGGGCCGCCCCTTTGAAGGTGTGAAGCAGATCATCCATCATGGCGTTGTCCTCGGCGTCCATGGCGTGACGCAATTTCGCTTCGACATCTTCCAGCTCGTCGGCAAAGCGTGTCACAAGCTGAAGCACCACCTCGTTGCCCAGCGCATCGATCAGCTCCCGCATGTGTTCGCTGTCCTGTGCGGACCCGGCGGTCGCAACGCTTGGCGGCGCGGCCTCTGTCATGGCTGGGTCTGCACCTTCGGGAGAGCTGTCACGTGCGCCCGTATCCTGCGGTGCATCTGCATGCGGCGATGCGTCCGGTCGCGCGGCAGTGCCGTAGATCTGCGTCTTGAGCATCGTATCCAAGGCTTGCAGCGTGACGGGCTTGCTCAGAAAATCCGACATTCCGGCGGCAAGGCAGGCATCGCGGTCTTTGGCAAACGCATTCGCGGTCAGCGCCACGATCGGATTGGCGTAGCCTTGGGCGCGTATCGCGCGGGTTGCCGCCACCCCGTCCATGACCGGCATCTGCATATCCATCAGGATCAGGTCCGGTGAAAATTCGCTCAGCGCGCGCACGCCTTCCGCGCCATTGCACGCCCTCGTAACCTTGTGGCCAAGATGGGACAGCATGCCCATGACGACATCGGCGTTAATCGGGTTGTCCTCGACGACCAGCACCTTCTTTGTGCCGATATCCGCGGTGTCATCCGTGGTCGTTTCGGCCCCGGCGGGCGCTGACGGGGCATCCTTGACCGGAATTTCAAACCAGAACACGCTTCCCACGCCAACGTTGCTTTCGACCCCGATGCGTCCATCAAGCGCGGTGACGATCTGTTTGCAAATCGCCAGGCCCAGCCCGCTGCCGCCGTATTCGCGCGCGAAACCATCGTCGATCTGGGTGAAGCGTTCGAAGAGTTTCGCCTGATGCTGCTGTGAAATGCCAATGCCATCATCCTGCACCTCGACCCGCAGTACCCCTGCCTGATACGTGGCAATGACACGAACCGCCCCTTCATGCGTGAACTTGAGCGCGTTCCCCACAAGATTTATCAGAATCTGGTTGAGTCGGACCTTGTTTGTCATGATCCGGTCAGACGGGAAATCGACGACCAGTTCCAGGCCGCGTTCAACGGCCTGTGCGTGAAACGCGGCTTCCACGGTTTCGGCCAGTTGCTGCAGGTCCGTTTCAACCTCGCGGCGGTCGAACACACCCGCTTCAAGGCTGGAGAAATCCAGAATGCTGTTGATAAGATCGCGCAACAAGACAGCCGACGCGCGGATCATGCCAAGTTTGCGCGCGGGCTGCTCTGGCAAGTCATCAAGCGCCAGCAGGTCGGCAGAGCCGATAATACCGTTCAAGGGCGTGCGGATCTCATGGCTCATCGTCGCAAGGAATGCAGATTTGGCCTTGCTGGCAGCCTGGGCGCGCTCGGCCTGCCTGCGGCTGCGTTCGCGCAACAGGCGCATATGCTGGTTGGACGTGGCGATCCGGCGCAGCTGCATCATCAGTAGCGCAAAGATCCCGATGAAAGCGAAGACCAGCGCAACCGCCAGGATGGCGAGTTGATCCTGCATCTGGGCGCGTACTGCCCGGTCATCCACCCGCACCTGGTTCAGCGCAGCATTCGCGCCCAAGACAAGATCATTCGCGACGGCGCCATACCCCTCGATCTCTTTGGCCAGAGCCGCAATCTGATCGGACAAACGCGGATCTGCCGTATCCAGATTGTCGATCTGCGCTTCCAGCCCGAACACAAAGCTGTTGAGCTGGTCCGCCATCGCCGACAATTCGCGGGTTTCGGTCAGGTCCAGCAAGAAGGTGCCGCGTTCCAGCAAGGCGACCCGGCTGTAAAGAATATCGTAATTGCGAATGACCTCCGCCAGCATATCCGGGTCATCGCGCGCCACCATCAGCAATGCAGACTGATGAAACTGCCGCATGTGACGGTCGGTCTGAAAAACTGCCCACATGGCATCTTCGCGCACGATCGCGTCCATCTGGCGTTCGTTGTCGAGCAGGCGCATGAACAACACGCCTGCCGTGATCACAAGACACAGCGCCACGACGCCAAGCACAATCACACCGAAGCGATTGCGCCCGCCCTCCGCTGCTCTGTGCCTTGCTGTGTTCACGGGCTGACCTTGACCGCCTTGACCTGCCACACGGAGCGCGAGAACACGACTTCATTGCGAAGTTCCGGATGCGTGTCGAACGGGTAAATGACAAAGAGCGGCCCTTTGTCGCGCAGCGACATCGTATTGCCATTGTGTCGCGTCGCGAGGATAACGGGATAGTCTTCGATATCCGACCACGGCATTGCAGCCGTGTAATCATTTGCGGCAACCACGCTCAATTCGCTGCCAGAGATACCCAGATGCGCCATGAGATCGGATATCAGCGGGCCAGAAAATTCCTGCGCCCCGTCATACCACGGCGTTTCGACCACGGTAACGGTCTGATCCAGCGATTCCATCATGTCGAGGTCAAACATGGCCTGTGCCCCGTCGGGGCCAGTGACTGTCAAAATCACGGGGCCAGTGGGGCCATCAGTCTGCGCCTGGGCCGTGACAGCGACCGACAGCATGATCAGCGCACAAAAATTTCGGATGAGGGTGTTCATGTAACCGGTCCCTAGTGATTGCAACAAGGATCGCCGCGCAGGGTATGCGCGGCCGCTGCCACGCTCCCACTCAAGTCTTAATAAATGGTATTTCAGTGGGCATTCTGGCGAATTGACGGAAAAAACATGGCTCAAATTCTGCAAAGCCATTTTCATGACGGACATGATACAGCGGGTTACGGCAGGTTTGTGTCGACGACCGCCGCGCTGCGCATCACGTCGTGCACGGCTTTGGACAAGGATTGGGTCGTGAAGGGTTTGCCGACACAATTGTCGAAGCCCGCGTCGATGTATTGCGGCACCTGATCTGCGGCGGCATTCGCGGTCACGGCAATTGCAGGCACGCGCGCATGTCCCGCGGCAGTTTCGAACTGCCTGATCCGTCGAATGACATCGGTTCCGGCAAGTCTGGGCATGTTAATGTCCAGCAGCAGCAGATCGAACCTGTCAGGGTGCCATGCGTCAAGGGCCAGATCCCCGTCGTCGCACATGGTTATCCGCGCCCCCAGCTTGTGCAGCATGAGTTGCAGGATCTTGCGATTTGCCGCGTTGTCATCGGCCACAAGTATGCGCAAGCCCGTCAGATCTAGCGGCGTGGTGGCGGGACCGCCGCGCTTTGTGCAGGGCAGCCGCAGAAACGCTTTGGCGGTGGTTCCCTGGCCGGGGGTCGAGTCGATTTTCAACTGCCCGGACATGGCGATGGCAAGACCACGCGCAATGCTCAGGCCCATCCCCCCGCCATCGAACTTGCGCGCCATGCTGTCATCAATCTGCGCGAAGGGCTCAAAGGCCCGTTCGATCTCGGTCTCGGCCATGCCGATCCCGGTATCGGTGACGCGCAGGCAGATCTCGTCGGGGCTTTCCCCCTCCAGCAACACCCGGATGCGTCCCGTTTGCGTGAACTTTACCGCGTTCGACAACAGCGCCTGAAAGATCTGTTTGACCCGCGTCCGATCCCCGCGCCGCGTCTGCGGTTCAGGCCCTTTCAAGGTGATCTCGAACCCCAGCCCCTTGGCGTCGGCCTGCTTGCGGAACACCTGCCCCAATTCGTCCAGCAACGACGACAGGTCAAATTCCGTTTCGCGCAGAACGATGGTTTCATTGTCCAGCGCGGCAAGGTCCAGGACATTGCCCAGAACGTCGCTCAAGCCGTGCGCGGCGTCCAGCACAAGCCGCAAATTCTGCGCATTTTCAGCCGTCTGGGGCGTGTCGGTCAGAATATCCGCCATGCCGATGATCGCGGTCAGCGGTGTTTGCATTTCATGGCTCATGGTCGCCAGAAACGCGGATTTCGCACGACTGGCCCGCGCCGCGGCATCGCGCGCGGCGGCAATCGCGCTGACATCACTGGCAGAGCCCCGAAACCCGGCAAACGCGCCCGCAGTGTCGCAAAACGGAACGGCACTGATCTGGATGCAGCGCGTGACGCCCGCAGATGTCCGCAGCGTCAATTCCTCGTTCTCGATCGCGCGGTGGGGCGGCGCAAACGCAGTGCTGAGTGTCCGGCCCCTTTTTTGCGGGTCATTGAAGCCAAGCGGCAGGGAATCGACTGGCATGCCAAGGACGTTATCCGGCAAAAGCCCCAGACCCTGCGCCATCGTGTCGGAGATATATGTCAATCGGCTGTCGGAATCGATCTCGAAAAACCATGCGCCGCTGACGCGGGCAATATCGGACATGCGGTCAAACAATTGCCGATTGGCTTCGCGGGCAGAGACAAGGTCAGAAATATCTTCAAGAGTTACAACAAGATAAGTGGCATCGGCACCGGGCTGAGGCACGGGGTGAAGCGCAATTTCCGCCCATGCTTGCCCCCCGTCAGCAGCCAGTATTTCCAGCACAAAGCGCCCTGCGGACCGTGCATGTATCGCTTGATCGAACCGGGCGCGCGTGTCGGACTGGGCAAAGACCCCCCATAACTGGTCGGTCCCCGCGTCGATCAGATCGTCAGTGCAAAGGCCCGTCGACTTCAGAAACCCGTCACTGGCAAAAATGAACCTGTCGCCACTGGTGTCGGCTTCGATAACGGCAAGGCTTGTGCCGGACGCGGCAATCACGGTCTTGAGCAGTTTCTCGCGTTGGGCGGCGCTTTTCTGGGCCTGCCGCAAGGCCAGAAGGTTGCGCACACGAATGCGCAACTCCTCGATATTCACCGGCTTTTTCAGAAAATCGGTCGCACCGGCCTGAATGGCGTCCATCCGCGTGCCCGGATCATCATCAGCGGTTATCATGATGATCGGCAAATGTTCCGTGGCCGGTTCCGAGCGCAGCACACGTATCGCTTCGACACCTTTCATGTCCGGCAGACGGTGATCGAAAATCGCAAGATCGGCGCCGTTGCGGCAGGCGTCCAGCCCTTCGGACGCGGTTTCAAAATCGCTCAGTTGATAGGTGCCGACAGCGTCGAATGCAGCTTTCAGAACATGCAGCACCAGCCTGTTGTCTTCGACAATCACGATTTTCACAGCTACACGCCTCGAACTCTATCTTGCTGCAGCTTGAAGTATAAAAATTTACATGAGTTTAAGCAGGTTTGAATGACCCGGAAAATGCGAGTTTTCTTCGGGACTTCGGTGACCCGCGCCAGACGTGCAAGCGGATGATAGGCGGTCGTCAGGGTTGTCGACTGCGGTATAACCCGGTCAGCAGCTTTGGCGGGAAACAACGCACAAGACCTGAATGTCATGACGCGCCCTGCCAATCATCGCGCATATCGGGATTGCGAGTACCACGGGATGTACAACAAGGGATGAACGGCCAAACGCAACCAGGTGAATCGCGTTTATGGAACCGGTCAGCCGCCGGGTGAGCCATCCCGCTCGGGCGGTCCTGGTCAGCGATGGCAGAACCGAATTGGGGAAGGTGCGACCAAGACCCCCCTATCAACTTTGCGCAGGCCCATGGAGACAGCCGTCGGATGGCTTGCAGGATGCCTGCCGCGCGTCGTTCGCCGCACCTGTCATATCCTGGAAATAGCGTGCGTTCGTGTCGTCATGCTCCGGGACCACGCGCGTGTGGGCGCGGTGGTATTTGAGACACGAGAGACCTGAAAACCCGCGTTTACAAAAATGCGCTTTGCGGGCCAAGAATTTACATCGCGGTTTCGATGACATCGCGATGATCACGACGAGGTGTGATTTCAGTGGTTTGATCCGGGTGACATACAGGAGCGAAGGGAGGCGTGCTGAAGAACAGCAGTAGCCTTCAGTGCCTTTTTATGTGATATCCCGACACGAAGAATGCGGACGTGGTGGAATCGGTAGACACAAGAGACTTAAGCCATGTTTTGAGTGCCCCGGAGGAAACTCCGGGAGTAGAACTGCTCAAATTCGGGGAAAGCTAACGGCCACGATCACGGCCCATGCCAATCCCGAGCCAAGCCGTTCGAGACCTGAGCTTGGACGGAAGGTGTAGAGACTAGACGGGCAGCACCTGAGACCGAGTATCCGGTGATGGTGAAGGGATAGTCCAGACCACAAACGGCGTTGCTGCGTCGGCGGTGAAAACCGTAGCAGGTAAGAAAATCTCTCGATCGTATGATCGTGCGGGTTCGAGTCCCGCCGTCCGCACCATTTTTCGATTAAAACAATACTTACATGCTCGCATATTTCCGGGCTTGATGCTTGCTTGGGAACATCGCTCAAGCAGAGAGGTCGTGACCTGCCACCGAATTTTCATCCAGCCGGAACCGAAGTCCCTGGATTGATACGCCGATTGGCGCGGGTGTCGATTGCGGTGGTAAGGTGTTCGGCCAACGCATCTGGTGGCTGATAACCGAGCCCTGAATGCGGGCGCGTTTCGTTGAAATCGACGGCCCATGCCCGGATCACGGCGCGGGCATGGTCAGCGCGTCAGCAGGATCGCCGAGACCGGCACGACGGCCACCTGATCCGCGCGACCCGCGCTGCGCCACATCTCCAGCGCCTCCATCGTTGCGTCATTCGTGGCATCGCCGAAGACGATGACCTCACCGATCTGGCTGGCCTGGAACACGGCGCGGTCCAGGTACCTTCGGATCGTGAACGGGCTTTGATCCTCGTCATCCAGAACGCGGAACACTTCGGCGTGGGGCACACCTTCGCG
>JAAAPG010000087.1 GCA_009908405.1 Alphaproteobacteria bacterium
GCGCCGCGGGACTGGCAGACCGCGGCGCGATCCGGGTCGGGCTGCGCGCGGATCTGTTGCGGGTGCGTTTGCTGAAAGAAACGCCGCTGCCGCTGGCGGTCTGGGTCAAGGGCAATCGCGTGGCCTGAGAAAAACAGGTGCCAAAGCATTCAACGGGGTGTGGCGGATAGTGAAGCCGCGATTCAATTCAGAAATCGTCCCGCATTTCGCGGTCTTGCAGTGCTTTTGAAATCTGCATGGCGAAGCGGAAGCTGGCGACGGGCAGAGAGCGCCCGCGCTGTTGACCCAAAATCAGGACGCCCGGTGGCACATCACGTTCCGAGACCGGACGTATGACAAGGCCTGCTTGGCGTTGCGCATCAAGCCCGATCGGTATCTGGAACCCGATGGTTTGCTCGGTCTGCACATAGTGTCGGATCAGTTCAAAGGACTCGGTTTCCACCACCGGTGTAATCTGCCGACCTATGCTTTTTGCCGCAACGTCCAGGAGCGACCTGACCCCATATTCCGCCGATGGCGCGACATGGGGGTGGTTCAGGCAGTCACGCAGCCGCAATTCCGGCTTTTTCGTCAGCGGGTGGCCTTCGGCCATCACCGCGCAGACTGGCTGCGGGCACTGGGCGACGATATCGAAATCGACCATCATGACCGGCTCGAAAACCAGGGCCAGATCGCAGTTGAACGCGGCCAGTTCCGCTTCGGCCCGCGAGCGGTCGCGCACGATCACGCTAAAAGTGACGCCGGGATGGTCATGCCGGTAGCGCGAAATCTGCTCGGGCAGAAAATAGGGTAGCAAGGCCTGCGAACAGGCGACGCTCACATGCCCGCGCCGGACGCCGGACAGGTCGGCCACCTGGCTTTGCACGCGCGCCATGTCCGAGCGCTGGCTGCGGTAATGCTGCAAGATCAACTCGCCCGCCGGGTTCAGGCGCACCCCGCGTGCAAGCCGCTCGAAGATCTGCGCGCCGAATTCGTCTTCGAACCGGGTGATGCGGCGGTTGAGCGCCGAGGCAGTAATCCCCGCATCCTCTGCCGCTTTACGGATCGACCCGGCGCGCGCCACGGCTTCGATCAGGCGGAAGGTTTCCATGTGGCGCATAATCGGGCAATTCCAAGTTGTTCATTAAATGCATCGCTATTGTGAAAACATAGCATTTCTGGAACAGCCTGCAAAGCGTTACCCTGAAGATACCGCCTATCTCTGCGACCAGAATCATCAGGAGCCTGCCATGTCCTCTTTCAACCGCCGCGCTTTCCTTGCCTCTGCTGCCGGGGCTGGAATGCTGCCCTTCCTGCGGGTTTTGCCCGCCACCGCCCAGACCGGCGACACGCTGGTCACAGTGTTTGGCCAGACCATCAACAGCCTTGACCTGCACCGGTCGGGCACCAACCGCGCCAGCTACCAGGTCGCGATCAATTGCTATGACCGGCTGGTCGGCTTTGGTGCCAAGCAGTTGCCGTCGGGCGAAATGTCGTATGATTATGACGTGATCGTGCCCGAACTGGCCGAAAGCTGGACCATTTCTGACGACGGCCTGACCATCACCTTCAAGCTGAAGCCGAATGCCACCTTCTGGGATGGCAGCAAGGTTACCGCCGAGGATGTGAAATGGTCGTTTGACCGCGCCGTATCCGCCGGGGGCTTCCCGACCGTGCAAATGCGCGCGGGTGGCTTTTCGCGCCCCGACCAGTTCGAAGCGGTGGATGCAGAGACCTTCGTGGTCAAGCTGGATTACCCGTCCAAGCTGTCGCTGCCGGATTTGGCCGTGCCGGTGCCATTCATCATCAACTCTGCCGTCGCCAAGGCCAACGCGACCGAGGATGACCCATGGGCGATGGAATACCTGCACACCACGCCCGCCGGGTCCGGCGCGTTCAAGGTGATGCGCTGGGACCAGGGCCAACAGCTTGTGTACGAGCGCAACGACGCCTGGGTTGGCGGCGATCTGCCCGCGTTCCAACGCGTGATCGTGCGCGAAGTGCCGTCTGCGGCGACCCGCCGCGCGCTGGTCGAACGCGGCGATGTGCAGGTCAGCTTCGACATTCCCGACCGTGACGCGTCGGAACTTGCGGACAAGTTGACCGTGCATTCCACCCCGATCGAAAACTGCATTCACGCGCTGTGCCTGAACACCAAGTTCGCCCCGTTCACCGACCCGGATGTGCGCAAGGCCGTGGCCTATGCCACGCCTTACGACGCGATTTTCGAGTCCGCCGCCTATGGCCGTGGTGCCAAGCTGTGGGGCGGCGACACGGAAATCACCGATACCGCATGGCCGCGCCCCTTCCCTTATACGACCGATCTGGACATGGCGCGCGCGCACATGGCGAAATCGGGCTACCCCGACGGGTTCGACGTGACGCTGTCCATCAGCCTTGACCTTGTCAGCTGGATGGAACCCGCCGCGCTGCTGATCCAGGAAGCGATGGCCGAGATCGGCATCAACGTGACGGTTGACCGCATTCCCGGCGCGAACTGGCGCACGGTCGCGCTGGTGGACAAGTCGCTCGACATGTTGCTGGAAAACTTCGGCGGCTGGCTGAACACGCCAGACTATTACTTCTTCTGGGCGTATCAGGAGGGGCGCTTGTTCAACGCGTCCAACTACAGCCACCCGATGGTCGAAGAGTTGACCGACCAGACGCTGCACATGCCCATGGATCACCCGGATTATGCGGGCCTGATAAAGCAGATGTTCGAGATCGTGATCGAAGACCTGCCGCGCATTCCGCTGTATCAACCGGCGTTGAACGTGGCGATGAACGGCGCCGACGGGTATGAGTTCTGGTTCCACCGCCAGTTGGACGCGCGTCCGCTGACCGGCGCGGGGGCATAACCCGATGGCGACCCGGTGGCTTCCGATCCTGTGGCGACTGGTCCAGACCATTCCGGTGGTCATCGGGGTCGTCATCATCAGTTTCGTGCTGACACGCGCATTGCCGGGCGATCCGGCGGTGCAATTCGCGGGCCAGATGGCCACGCCCGAGAGCATCGAGCAGACGCGCGTGGCGCTGGGGCTGGATAAATCGCTGCCGCAGCAATTCCTGATCTACTGCAAGGCGCTGCTGCAAGGCGACCTGGGGCGATCCGTTGCCACGGGGCGGCCCGTTTTGACGGACCTGTCCACCCGGTTGCCCGCATCGCTGGAACTGACCCTAACGGCCCTTGTGCTGTCCTGCCTGATCGCCATTCCGTTGGGCGTGCTGGCGGCGGTGCGGCAGGGATCATGGGTCGATCACTTGTGCCGGGTGCTGGTCACGGCGGGCGTGTCGCTGCCCACCTTCTTCACCGGCATCCTGTTGATCTATGTCTTCTACTACCTGCTGGGCTGGGCGCCGTCGCCGCTGGGCCGCCTGGATTTCGTCTATTTCGACCCGCCGCGGGTGACCGGGTTCTTCCTGATCGACTCGGTTCTGGACGGCGATCTGCGCACCTTCGCGGGTGCTGCCAAGCAACTGGCCCTGCCCGCGATCACGCTTGCGCTGTTCACCTTGGCCCCGATTGCACGGATGACGCGGGCGGCGATGCTGACGGCGCTGTCCTCGGACTACATTCGCACCGCGCGCGCGGCGGGCCTGACGCCCCGCAAAGTGCTCTTTGGCTATGCCTTTCGCAACGCGTTGCTGCCGGTCGTGACCACGTTGGGGATGGTGTTTTCCTTCGTGCTGGGCGCGAATGTGCTGGTGGAAAAGGTCTTTGCCTGGCCCGGCATCGGGTCTTACGCGGTCGAGGCGCTGGTGCAGTCCGACTATGCCGCCGTGCAGGGCTTCGTGCTGGCGATGGCGCTTCTCTTCGTGCTCATCAACCTCGTCATCGACCTCAGCTACACGCTGATCGATCCGCGCATCGGGTTTTCGTCGAAATGACCGATATCACCCCCACCCAATCCGGCAACGGCCTGCTGGCGCATCTGGGCCACGTGATGCGCGAAAACCCGGTCACGGCGCTGTCCTTTGGCCTGTTCGCGTTCTTCGTGCTGCAAGCGTTTTTCGGGCATCTGCTGGTGCCCTATGATCCGCTGGCCACCAATTCCGTGCGCGCGCTGGAAGCGCCAAGCGGCGATCACTGGTTCGGCACCGACCAGCTTGGCCGCGACGTGTTCAGCCGGGTGATCGTCGCCACGCGGCTGGACCTGACCATTTCGGTTCTGGCCGTGGCCATTTCCTTCGTGATCGGCTCGGTCCTGGGCGCGCTTGCGGGCTATTGGGGCGGCTGGCTGGATTCAGTCCTGAACCGCATCCTCGATACGATCATGGCCTTTCCGCTGTTCGTGCTGGCGATGGGGATCGTCGCGGCGCTCGGCAACACGGTGGAAAACATCATCTATGCCACCGCGATCATCAACATCCCCTTCTATGCCCGCGTGGTCCGGGCCGAGGTGAATATCCGCCGCGAAGCTGGCTTCGCCTTGGCCGCGCGTCTGTCGGGCAACGGGCACATGCGCACGCTGGCCTTCCACATTTTCCCGAATGCGCTGCCGCCGATGATGGTGCAGGTCTCGCTCAACATGGGCTGGGCCATCCTGAACGCGGCGGGGTTGTCCTTTGTCGGCTTGGGCGTGCGCCCACCAACCCCGGAATGGGGGATCATGGTCGCCGAGGGCGCGGATTACATCATCTCTGGCCATTGGTGGGTCGCGCTCTTTCCGGGGCTGTGGCTGATGCTGGCGGTCTTCACCTTCAACCTGATGGGCGACGGTCTGCGCGACCTTGTCGACCCGCGCAGAAGGACATAGCGCCATGCTCTCCGTCAAAGGCCTTTCCGTGGCGTTCCAGACCCGCAAGGGGCAGGTGGACGCGGTGCGCGGCATCTCGTTCGACCTGGCCCCCGGCGAAACCATGGGCATCGTGGGTGAAAGCGGGTCCGGCAAGTCAGTGACCAGTTATGCGCTTATGCGCATTCTGGATGCGGGCGGTCGGATCAGCGCGGGGGAGGTGACATGGACCGGCACAGACCTGCGTGCGGCGTCGGAACCGGCCATGCGGCAGGTGCGCGGGCGCGAGATTTCGATGATCTTCCAGAACCCGCGCGCGGCGCTGAACCCCATCCGCAAGGTTGGCCACCAGATAGAGGACGTGCTGCGCCAGCATGGCCGCGCTACGCGGTCAGATGCGCAGGCCAAGGCCATCGAAGCGCTCGAAGCTGTGAAAATCCGCAACGCGGCCGAGCGTTACCATGCTTATCCGTTCGAATTGTCGGGCGGCATGTGCCAGCGCATCGTCATCGCCCTCGCGCTGGCTTGTGATCCCAAGCTGATGATCGCGGATGAACCGACCACTGGGCTGGACATCACCACGCAAAAGGCGGTCATGGACCTGATGCGCGAGTTGATCCACGAACGTGGCATGTCGTCCATCGTCATCACGCATGACCTGGGGCTGGCGGCGGAATACTGCGACCGGCTGGCGGTGATGAAAGACGGGCAGATCGTGGAAGCCGGGCCATCGGCCGCGCTTTTCGCCAACCCGCAGCACCCCTATACCCGCAAGCTGGTCGATGCCACGCCCCGCCCCGGCGTGGCCATCCGCGACCTGCTGCCGCCCGAGATCCGCACGCCCGATCTGCCGCACGAAGTGGGCAGCCGCGCGCTGCTGGAAGTGGTCGATCTTGTCAAGACCTATCCCGGCAAATCCGGGCCGGTGCACGCGGTCAAGGGCATCAGCTTCACCATCCGCGAAGGGCAATCCGTGGGGTTGGTGGGGAATCCGGTTGCGGGAAATCCACCACGGCGTCGATGCTGGTGCGGCTGCTGGACCCGACCTCGGGCGCGATCGTGTTCGATGGGCACGAGATTGGCGGCATTCCGGCGGAACGCTTCCTGCGTGACCCGCGCCGGGGGCAGGTGCAGATGGTGTTTCAGGACGCGACCGACAGCCTGAACCCGCGCCACAACGCGTTCGACAGCATCGCCGAACCGCTGCGCCGCTTGGGCAAACTGCGCGGGGACGCGCTGGCGGCCCGCGTGGAAGAGCTGGCGCACCTGACCGGGCTGCCCGATCATTTGCTCAGCCGGTATCCGCACCAACTATCGGGTGGGCAAAAGGCACGGGTCGGCATTGCCCGCGCCATAGCCCTCGACCCGAAATTCCTCATACTCGATGAACCCACCGCCGCGCTGGACGTGTCGATCCAGGCGGTGGTCCTGAACCTGCTGGCCGATCTGCGCGCGCGGCTGGGGATGACCTACCTGTTCGTCAGCCATGACCTGAACGTGGTTCGGTTGCTGTGCGACCACGTGATCGTCATGCAGGACGGCCAGATCGTCGAACAAGGTCCGACCGTGTCGGTGATGGACGCGCCCCAGCACCCATACACGCGCGATCTGCTGCAATCCGCGCCCAAGCCGCCTGCAGCGCCGGGCGGTGCAGATACACCCGCCAAAGCCGCTGAATGAAAGACCGTGATATGAGCCAGTTGCCATCCCCCCTGACCCTGACAGACCTGCAATCCGCCTATGCGGTGGGCGCGTCCGTTGCCGATATGCTGAAAGATGTCTTCGCGCGGATCGCGGCGGTGGATGATCCGGGCATATTCCTGCATCTGGCCGAGGCTGATGACTTGACGGACCATATCGCAGCCTTGGGGGCCTATGACCCGGCGCGCCCGCTATGGGGGGTGCCCTTCGTGGTCAAGGACAATATCGACGTGGCGGGCATGCCGACCACCGCCGCATGCCCGGCCTGGACCTATCACCCAGAGCGCGACGCTTTCGCGGTGGCCCGCCTGCGCGAGGCCGGGGCCATTCCGATCGGCAAAACCAACCTTGACCAATTCGCCACCGGCCTTGTCGGCACGCGCACGCCCTGGCCGGTACCGCGCAACGCGCTGGATGCCGATATCGTGCCGGGCGGGTCTTCGTCCGGGTCGGCGGTCGCGGTGGGACATGGCGTGGTGCCCTTCGCGCTGGGCACCGACACGGCGGGGTCGGGCAGGGTGCCCGCCGCGCTGAACGGCATTGTCGGGCTGAAACCGAGCATCGGCATGGTATCGGCCAGCGGGGTGGTGCCCGCCTGCCGCACACTGGACACGATTTCGATTTTCGCGCGCGACGTGCCCGATGCTTATGCCGTGTTGCAGGTGATTTCGGAATATGATGCCGCCGATCCCTACAGCCGGAGCATACCCGCCCCGGCCTTGCACCCTGCGCCGCCCGCCATCCGCGTCGGCGTGCCGGATCATGCGACGCGCAGGTTCTTTGGCGACAGGTTGCAAGCGACCGCGTTCGACCGTGATCTGGATGCACTGCGCAACCGCGGCGCGCAGATTGTCGAGATGGATTTCACCCCGTTCTTCGACGTTGCCAACATGCTTTACCAGGGGGCTTGGGTGGCCGAGCGCCATTCGGTCATCGAGGATCTGTTGAAACAGCAGCCCGACGCCATCCACCCCGTCACCCGCGCGATCATTTCCAAGGCCGACGGGCTGAGCGCGACCGACGCCTTTCGTGGTATCTACACGCTGGCTGAGCTGCGCCGCATTTGCGACCCTTTAATTGGCTCTGTCGACATGCTGGCCGTGCCGACCATCCCCACCTTCTATAGCCGCGCCGATCTGGCGACTGATCCCGTCACCCCCAATTCCAACCTTGGCATCTACACCAATTTCGTGAACCTGCTGGACCTGTGCGCGCTGGCTGTCCCCACGGCTCCGCGCGCGGATGGGCGGCCCGGCAGCCTGACCCTGATCGCGCCCGCCGGGCAGGATGCAAGGCTTGCGGCAGAGGCGCTGGCGCTGGCCGGCCAGAGCGCCCCGGTGCCTGCCGGTTTGCCCGATACCGACATCGCGATCGCGGTCTGCGGCGCGCATATGTCCGGGCTGCCCTTGAACCATCAACTGACTGATCTGGGCGGTCGGTTTCTGAAAACGACCCGGACCGCGCCCTGTTATACGTTTCATGCGCTTGCAGGTGGCCCGCCGATGCGGCCGGGCCTGGTGCGCGCGGAAACCGGCGGTGCCAGCATCGCGCTGGAACTCTGGTCGCTGCCCAAATCGGCGCTGGGGCACTTGATGGGCCAGATTCCGGCACCGCTTGGTCTTGGGAGTGTCGAACTGGAGGACGCGTCGCGCGCGACCGGGTTCCTGTGCGAGGCTGCGGGAACACTCGGAGCGCGCGACATCACCGGCGCAGGAGGGTGGCGAGAGTTTCTCTCGGGAGAGATCGCAGCCCAATAGTCCGCCTGCACCGCGCGTGTTTGGCGATATGACCTGAGACGACATTGCGCCGCAGTCTGCCGCCGGGCTGCACGAGAAAGGATCAGTTTTCGATATCTTCGGGCATGGTTCGGCGAAATGTGCATGTTGCATTCAAGGCCTGCCGGGGGCCAGCTTTTGGTTCCTGCTGCAGTTGCATCCGGGCCGCTTCCGTCACGAGGCTCAGCGGCGCAACGTTTGTCAGTGCGCCCATACGTGCAGCCGGGCATTGGTTCGAATTGAGCACGGGCAGGCCGAGCTCTTGCGTCAATGGGGCCAGAATGCCCAATGCGCACAGGTTGGTGCAGGACAAAAAGACCGCGTCCAGTACCCGCGCCGCGTCAGCGATTGAATTGGGGGCGATGCGGGCGACCCTGGCCTCGACCCGTTCGCCAAATGACAGCGTGTCGGGGACAGCAACGCCCTCCGTTTCAAATGCCGCATGGATCGGTTCGGCCACATACGCGATATAGGGCGCGGCGATCTCCACGCGCGTCAGCCCCAATCGCCCGCACTGGGCCAGTGCAGCGGTCAGCGGGTCGGTCACGGCCCTTGTCGGTGTCGCGCCTGTCACCAGTCCGCGCACCCGGTCCGCACCGATCAGCGTCGCGCCCGACGTGCAGGCATAGCCCACCATATCGAGCGGCTGTGTTGCGGGCAGCAAGCGGGCCGCATCGGGCAAGGCGCGTTCCAAGTCTGCAATCGTGTCGGGCGTCAGCTCTGCGCCTGACGGGACACGGGTCACGTGCAAGCGCGCGATCCGCGGGGGGAACAGGCGGCGGAAATCGTCCTCGATCGTTTCATCGACCTGCAAGACGACCAGACCAAGGCGCGGCAGATCGTCGTTCAGCCGTGTATACGGGAATGCGGTCATGCCATGATTTCCGGTAACTCCTCGGGCGCACGGGGTGACAGCAGTTCCGGTCCATCTGCACGCAAGACCATGTTTTCCTCGTGCACCATGATCCGCCCCCCGGTCGTTGCGCAACCGGGTTCCAGTGTCAGGACCATGCCGGCGCGCAACGGCGTATCATCGCGCGGGGTGAAGGAAGGCCATTCGGTCAGCGTGGTCCCCAATCCATGCCCGAGCCGTCCACCCCCCGGCGTGACACCACGCTTTCGCAGCCCCTCTGACAGCAGGTGATGCACATCGCGCGCCAGCATGCCGGGCGCAATGCGGCCAAGGTATCTTCGGTCGCATGCCACAGCGCCGCGTGGGCGCGGCGAACCGTGTCGGATGCCCGACCAATCGCGAAATTGCGGTCGAAATCGCAGAAGCATCTGCAGTCGCGCCTGTTATACGACGCGCCCCTCGAACCAGCCGGGGCCGTCGGATTGCGGCTTGTGCGCGCGTTGGTCCAGGGCGTTGACGGGCGCATAACCCTGGGGCAATCGGCGCAGGGCTTGCAGGAAATTCAGGTGCATCTGCCCTGCCTGGGGGGCCATTTCAGCAGCCTGTCAGATGATCAGGCAAGGTCGGTTTCGTAAGCAACGTGGCTTACGCGATCACCAAGCGCGTCCAGAAGGCCGTCGCGATGGACAGGCTTGGTAAGGACTTCGTCCATTCCCGCCGCACGGCATCGTGCCTGATCCTCTGGCGCGGCATGCGCGGTAAGGCCGACGATCCGAACAGGGGCATTGTCAGGGATCAGCAGGCGCTCGGCGTCCCGGATCGCGGCGGTGGCGGCAAGTCCATCCATCACGGGCATCGAAACATCCATGAGGATGACATCGAAAGGACGACCTTCGACGCGGGCCTGCGCGACGGCATTGCATGCAAGTTGTCCATTTTCGGCCTCTTCGATCTCGAATGACCCCGCTGGAAGCAGCCGTCGCACCACAATTCGGTTGAGGCGCATGTCATCGACAACCAGAACGCGCTTGATACGGGCTGGGGCATCGGTTGCGGAAACCGGTTCGGATAGCTTTGGTGAATGCGTATCCCGCGCATCGCAAGCCGCATCCCGGCCCGCATTTTGCGGAATGGAGGCCTGTTCTACCTGAGGAAGCGGCAGTCGCACGCGGAATGTCGTCCCGCTATCGGGGGTGCTTTCGACCTCGACATTGCCGCCCATCAGGCGCGCAAGCTCTCGGCAAATCGTGAGCCCCAGGCCCGTGCCGCCGAAGCGGCGCGTTGTCGAATCGTCCGCTTGCGCGAAGGGCGCAAAGATCGCTGCCTGCTTGTCAGCCGGGATGCCGATGCCGGTATCGCTGACCGTCAGGACTACAGTGTCACGACCAGAGCCTTGACGAAGATCAATACGCACCACGCCGACCTCGGTGAACTTGATTGCGTTTCCGACAAGGTTGAGCAGGATCTGGCGAATGCGTGCCGTATCACCGAGCACAAATGCGGGAAGGTCGGGAGAGGTTGTAGCTTCCAGCCTGAGCCCTTTGGCCTGCGCTTGTCCGGCCATCAGCCGCACCACATCGTCGACGAGCGCGTCAATCCTGAAGGGCGCGGGGTCGAGAACAATCCCCTTGGCATTGATGCGCGCTGCATCGAGGATATCGTTCACGATAGCGACAAGCGCATGCCCTGACGCAAAAATGGTGGCGACAAGCTCTCGCTGATCGTCGCGAAGCGGTGTGTCGTTCAGGGCCTGGGTAAGTCCGAGAACGCCATTCAGTGGGGTTCGCAGCTCATGGCTCATCTTGGCCAGAAAAAACGATTTCGCGCGTGTCGCGGCTTCAGCCTCGTCACGCGCCTTGCGCATCTCTTGAGTGCGCCGTTCCAGTTCGACCCGGTCCTGCCAGAGGGCCGCCGCAGCCCCCGAAAGTACCGCAAACACCGCGGCGATAGTGGCGCCAACAAGCCAATCACCACCAAGGCCGGCCTTGCCTTGCAAGGGGTCCAGAAACGGCGTGATGGTGACGGCACTCATGCCCGTGAAGTGCAATGCCGCGATGCTCAGGGCCAGTAGAGAAGCTGCGCCGAGACGGGCAAACCATAGATGCGGGTATGCGAATAGCGCGGCCCCGGCGACCGAAAGCACGCTGCCTGCAATCACAGAGGCCGCGACATAGCGCAGGTCCCACAGCAACCACGCACCCGTCTGATAAGCTGCCATACCCGTGTAATGCATCGCGGCGACCGCAACAGTGAACGTCGCGCCAGCAGGGGCGGCCCATAGCAGGTTGCGGCGCGCGAGTCCGAGCGCAAGGCTCGCCGGGACCATGAGCACGACCGCCACGGCGAAGGAAAGCGCCGTCAGGGGAAAGGAAATACCCCTTTCAAGGCGCACATCATAGGCAAGCATGGCGATGAAATGCGTGGCCCAGATGGATGCGGCGGCTGTAAAGGCCGCGAGGCCGACCCAAACCGCACGCTGCGAGCCCTTCTTGCGGGCGAGCTTTTCCCATAGAGCCGTGCTGATCACACATCCGACGATACAGATCGCGAGCGCCGCAGCGACAAGGCGCCAATCGTGTTCTTCCACGAGGCAGGTATATGCTGTCAGCATGATTGCTCCAACGGCCAGGTCATCCCGCACCCTACATGCGACCCGTTACGGCGACATTAACAGCCCTCAGACCACCCGTTGGTGAAAATGGACGCAACCCCATGGAACAGAATAATATTGTCGAATTTGCCCGGTCGAGATGCGATCTCGAATTCATCGACGGAAATTCTGCGCAAGGGTAATCGGGGATCAGGATCCTTGAGGGCGGCATCATAGCGCTGGTTGAAGATGACGAGATCATGGGCGGTTCACTGGAACAACGGTTGCGGCTGGAGGGCGCACGCGTGGTCTGGTTCAAGGGGCCTCAGCGCGCGCTCGGCGGGCTGCGAACACCCCACCGCCCGTTTGATGCGGTAATCTGCGACATCCGCCTGGGCGATGGCTTGGGCGAGGACCTGTTCCCGAAGCTGGCCGAAACGACCGTTCCGCCACCATTTCTTCGCCGAAGACACCGTTCTGCGGTTTCGCACAAGCGCCGTCATGGATCGTGTGAAAACAGGTTTGGCCGTGCCGGTTGTTTCGGATTGAGCCTGTCATCGCGACAATGGGTTCGGTGTCAACGAATTGCCGTTTCGAAGGCTGCCCCGATGCAAGCCAAGGCAAGCAGCAAACCGAATTCCCGGCGGCCACCAGTCTCGGTTCGCGAATTCCGAGTGACCGCTTCGAATTGCATCGGCGTGCAGACCGGCCGACCCGGAAGGGCCGAAAAGGTCGAACCGGGGACGACTGCGCAACGGACGGAAAATGTGAAGTCGCTGCACCTGAAAGGGCATCTTCCAATAGACGAGAAAGCGTTTGGTCACGGCTCGAGGCCTGTGCATTCAGTCACGTTCCGAAGCGTCGGAGCCGGACATCCGACCAAGCGCAACCCGCGCATCGCGATGCGGTATCGTTGCGCGGCAAACAGCTTTCACCCTGGCGCAAGGGCCCGGCGGGAGTCGGATTGCGGCAGGAACATGGGACACGTCACGCTGGCATGCCCCGTACCGCTTGTGCAGGTTGCCACGCCATTCCCGAACATAATTCTGCTTTGTTAACATGGTCCAAAGGGGCGGCTCCGGGCGCCGTGTTGCGCTGCATTTACCACGAAATACGGCGCAAAAGCTGCAAGACCATATCGAAATTTCGACCCGGCAGTTGGTTTGCGCAACGCTTCGTCAATCATTACGGGCAGGGTCGCGAGCATGCTCAAAGGTGTTTTGTCCTCGGCCGCGGTGCCGCCCGTTCTTCCTTTGCGGCGTTCCGCACAGGGCACGGAGCCTTGCGTGATCCGGGCGACCCTTCACCTTTTAATGTCGGCTGGGCAGGTCCACGATTGAACCGGCGCGCTGGCCCTGCAGAGGGAGTTGCCGGACGCTGACTGGCGGATCGCAGGTCGCGGGCATGATGCGGACTGGTTCAGATATGCGCAGGAAAACAAAGAGATAGAGCCATGCATAACTGGTCGGAGGCAGCGCAAGGCCCCGGTGAAATACGACAAGCAACGCTACAATCGGCGCAACTGTACCAAGATCACGTTCGGGCGGCTGAAGGATTGGCGCAGGATCGCCACACGCTATGACCGATGCCCGAAAGTGTTCCTGTCTGCCGTCGCGCTTGCAGTAACGTCCTGTTCTGGCCGTGACGATCAATG
>JAAAPG010000082.1 GCA_009908405.1 Alphaproteobacteria bacterium
CCAGAGAATGACGGCACGAGAGTCGGACCTATCCCCCATGTCAAAGACCACGATCAGCCTTGCCGATGCGCGCCGATTGGTGGTCGATGTGTTTGGCAAGGCGGGCATGCCCGCGCATCTGGCCACGCCCGCCGCGCACGCGCTGGTCATGGCAGAGCAAGAGGGGTTGCCTTCCCACGGGTTGGCCCGCGTGCCGTTTTACGCGGCACAGATGGTGGCGGGCAAGGTCGTGGCTGATGCCGCCCCGGCGGTCGAACGCGATGGCGCGGTCATCCGGGTGGATGCCGGGTTCGGGCTGGCCTTTGCGGCGATTGACGCAGGCGCGCAGGCCGCCCGCGACGTGGTGCGCGAATTGGGCGTGGCCGTGGTCAGCGTGACCCGCTCGCATCATTTCGGCGTCGCGGGGCAGGCGGTGGAACCTTTCGCCCGCGCAGGTCTGATCGCGCTGGCCTTCGCCAATGCCCCCGCCGCGATGGCGCCTTGGGGTGGGACCAAACCGCTTTACGGCACGAACCCCATCGCCTTTGCCGCCCCGCGCGCGCAGGGCGACCCGCTGCTGATCGACCTGTCGCTAAGCCATGTCGCGCGCGGCAAGGTGATGCTGGCGCAAAAGGCGGGCGATCCCATTCCCGAGGGCTGGGCGCTGGACACGGATGGCACCCCCACGACCGATGCCGATGCCGCCATGGCGGGCACGATGGTGCCCTCTGGCGGGGCGAAGGGCGCGGCTTTGGCGCTGATGGTGGAACTGCTGACCGCAGGGCTTGCCGGGGCCAACTTCGCCTATCAGGCCAGTTCGTTGTTCGACGACAAAGGCCCGGCCCCGAACCTTGCGCATTTTATCCTTGTGCTGGACCCCGTGCGCTTTGCCCCCGGTTTCACCGACCGGGCAGAGGCGATGTTCACCGCAATAGAGACACAGGACGATGCCCGCCTGCCGGGAGCGCGGCGCATGGCAGAGCGCGCGGACCGCGAGGGCCAGATCGAAATCACGCAACAGCTTTACGACACGCTCACGGGCCTCGCCCGTGGCTAGACACCTCATCTAAAAGGGAGAGAGGACATGACCGCAAATACCCACCCCCAGCTTCTTGTCCATGACAAGGTCGACAATGTCGGCGTTGTCGTGGTCGAGGGGCTGACCGCCGGCACCGATATGCTGTGCGTCTGCACCGAGGATAACAGCGATTTCCGCCTGACCGCCAAGGCCGATATTCCCATCGGCCACAAGGTCGCGCTGAAGGACATGGCCGAGGGCGACACGGTCACGAAATACGGCGAGGATATTGGCCGCATGGTGGGCCGCGCCGAGCTTGGCGGGCATGTCCACACCCACAACATGAAAACCAAGCGCTGGTAAGGGGGACCGATCATGGCATTCGATTTTTCTCAGGATACGGTCAAGGCATGGCGCCGCGAAAACGGGCGCGTGGGCGTGCGCAACCATGTGCTGATCCTGCCGGTGGACGACATTTCCAACGCGGCGTGTGAGGCTGTGGCGAATAACGTCAAAGGCACCATGGCCATTCCACACGCTTACGGGCGCTTGCAGTTCGGCGAGGATCTGGACCTGCATTTCCGCACCATCATCGGCACCGGGGCGAACCCGAACGTGGCCGCTGTGGTGGTCATCGGGATTGAACCGGAATGGACCAAGACCATCGTCGATGGCATTGCCGCCACCGGCAAGCCGGTCGAAGGCTTCTGGATCGAGCAGAACGGTGATTTCGAAACCATCCGCCGCGCAAGCTGGAAGGCCAAGGAATACGTGCAATGGGCGACCGAGCTTCAGAAAGAAGATTGCCCCGTCACGGACCTGTGGGTGTCCACCAAATGCGGCGAATCCGACACCACCACCGGCCTGTCCTCTTGCCCGACCGTGGGCAACATGTATGACAAGCTGTTGCCGCATGGCCTGTATGGCGTGTTCGGCGAAACCTCGGAAATCACCGGCGCGGAACATATCTGCGAAAAGCGCGCGGCGAACCCGGAAGCGGCCGCCAAGTTCATGAAAACATGGCAGGCCTATACCGATGACGTGATCGAACAGTTCAAGACATCCGACCTGTCCGACAGCCAACCGACCAAGGGCAACATTCTGGGCGGTCTGTCGACCATCGAGGAAAAGGCGCTGGGCAATCTCGAAAAGATCGGCCGCACCAGCACCTATATCGACGTGCTGGAACCGGCAGAGGCGCCGGCCAAGGGCAACGGTCTCTATTTCATGGACACGTCGTCGGCGGCGGCGGAATGCGTGACGCTGATGGCGGCGGCGGGCTATGTTATCCACACCTTCCCCACGGGGCAGGGCAACGTGGTTGGGAACCCGATCGTGCCGGTCATCAAGATCTCGGGCAACCCGCGCACCCTGCGCACCATGTCCGAACATATCGACGTGGATGTGACCGGCGTGTTGCGGCGCGACATGACCATTGACCAAGCCGGTGACAGCCTGATCGAGATGATAAAGCGCACCGCCAATGGCCGCCTGACCTGCGCCGAGGCGCTGGGCCACCGCGAATTCTCTATGACCAAGCTTTACCGCTCGGCCTGATCGGGGCAAAAGCCAATGGGGGGCGCAGGTCGTGCGCCCCTTTTTCATGCGAAAGACCACCATGCTCACGCTGACCGACCTGACCAACCGCGCAAAACCGCTTGTGCCGGGGCTGATGCTAAGTGCGACCATCGCCGCCGCTGCCAGCTTCCTTGGCGCGCATTACGGTGCACCGGTGATGCTGTTCGCCCTGCTGCTGGGCATGGCGTTCAACTTCATGCACACGGACGGGCCTTGTGGTCCGGGGGTGGATTTCGCGGCGAAATTCGTTCTGCGGCTAGGAGTTGGGCTGCTGGGGATTCGCATCGCGGTCGAGGATCTGGCGCAGATCGGCCTGTCGGGCGGGGCGCTGCTTGTCGGGCTGATCGCGGCGACAATCGCGACCGGGTTCATCGCCGCCCCCTTGTTCAAACGGCAATGGCGCTTTGCGCTGCTGACCGGCGGGTCGGTGGCGATTTGCGGGGCCTCTGCCGCCTTGGCGATTGCCGCTGTCATTCCGCATAACGACAAGACCGAACGCAACACCTTGTTTACTGTCATGGCCGTGACCGCGCTTTCGACCGTGGCCATGGTCATCTACCCGCTGCTGTTTGGCGCGTTGGGCTTTTCGGATGTGGAGCAAGGTTTCTTGATCGGCGCCACTATTCATGATGTCGCGCAGGTGGTTGGCGCGGGGTTCACCGTGTCGGATACGGCGGGTGACACCGCCACCATCACAAAGCTGTTCCGCGTCGCCATGTTGCCGGTGGTGCTGGTCATCACCGGGTTGGTGCTGCGTGCCAGCGGGGCAGGCAGGGGCACAGGGCGCGTGGCGCTGTTGCCGTGGTTCATGCTGCTGTTCCTGGCGCTGGTCGGGCTGGGCAGCGTTGTGGACTTGCCCACCATGCTCGTCGAACAGGTCACAACCCTGTCGCGCATCTGCCTTGTGACCGCGATTGCCGCACTTGGCGTCAAAACGTCACTCAAGGCACTGGCGGCGGTCGGGCCGGGGCATATGGCGATTGTCGTGGTCGAAACGCTAGTGCTGCTGGGCCTTGCCATGGCGTTGTTGCTGGCGTTCCATCCGATCTAGGCGCGGGCTTGACTATTCCGACAGAAATTGTCAGTAATGCTTTTGCCTAGCCAATCCAGATAGCCCGGCACACACACGAATCACCTAGCCGGGCCGCCATGATCCGCCAGACGAAATACCCTGTCGCCCTTGGTGCGGCATGGTAAAAAACGATAAACCCGCCGCGCAGGACGATGCGCCCTTGCCAGTGCATCAGGCCGAAGACCTGACGGCCAAGGGCAGCACCGCCACGATCATTCTGGACGGGCAAGTCTACACCCTGCGCATTACCCGTGGCCGAAAACTGATCCTGACCAAGTAGCCCCCAGCCAACCATAGCCAGGACCACCCATGAGCAAGATACCTTCCCCCTGCATCGGTGTGTGCAAGTTCAAGCGCGAGGGCCATTGCATTGGCTGTTCGATGACCAAGGCCCAGAAATCGCTGTTCAAGAAGCTTAAGAAAGATAAACACCAGCATGCTTTTCTGGACATGCTGATGCATCAACAAGGTGATATGGGAAAGTATTCCCACTGGCCGATCGCTTATCGCAAGCGCTGCGAAAAAAAGGGCGTAAAGGCCCCGATTTAGAGCGCGTCGCGTTCATTCGCATTCACGCGCCTCACTCTAACCTTCTATGATCGTACGTCTTTTTGCGCAAAACCGGGAACCACTTTTGCGCGACGTGCTTTAGCCCAGATGCGCGCGCAGCAGCCACGCGAATTTTTCATGCACCTGCCCGCGAGCGATGGCCAGATCCTGCGTCAGCATATCGCCATGTTCCTCGGCCACCGCAGCCGTTCCGGCAAGCGTCGCGGCCAAGGTTTCTTGCGCTTTTGCCATGTTGCTGACCATCTCTTCCGCGGTGGCGTGGCCATCATGTTCGCCAACCTTGGAGCGGTTCAGCATTTCCGACAAACGCCCCTCGGCATGGCCGCCAAGCGCCTTGACGCGTTCGGCCAGATCATCCTGCGCGGTGAAGTGATCTTCATAGATCGTCTGGAACATGTCATGCAGCGCGGCGAAGGCCATGCCCTTGACGTTCCAATGAAAATTCTGCGCCAGCATGGTCGTGACGGCGGTTTCGGCCACGCTTTGCGTCAGCGCGTCACAAATCGCTTCTTGGGCGGATGTCGTCAATTGAGCGGCGGTCTGGGTCATGCGCAACCCTCCTGTCATGAAATTGGAAAATGGCGCGGGACTGGCTGGCGCATCGCTGGCGGCCCGCTGCAGACAAAGTAGGCGGAACCGTTTGCGCATTCAAGAAGTTTTTAGAAATATTCTAAATCCTGGAAAAACTGTCGGTGTTTTCCGCGTCCAGACGCTCGGCAAGCTGGGCGGCCAGCCAGCCGACGGAGCGCCGGTAATGCAAAGGCAGCCGCGCGCGCAGAAGGAAGGTTGCGCTGGCATGGTCTTTGCGGCCAATGGCGGACAGAAGCGCCAGTAGCCACGCTTCATCGAAGGACCGTTCTGCGGCAGTAACGGTGTGAATGACCGGCGCTTTGGGCAGTGCCTGCACCAGCGCGCGCAGCAGGGCATCCGCATAGACCTGCGCGGATTGCGCGGGGCTATGGTGCAGCAGCGCGCAAGCTTCGAACACCGGCATGCGCGCTTTGGCGCGGCAGGTGCGCATCAACACCCGCAACAGGGTCAGGGCAGCCTCATTCCGTTGAGGCTGTGGGTTCGTGTCGACTTGGCGAAGTGTTTGCATGTGGCCACCCTATATCCAAGTATTATACTCTGGAATATGGGTTTTGGCCAGCGCAATCGCAACTGCCTAAAGCGGCCCGGACTGGAACAAACGCACCTTCAGCCCGCCATGCGGGATGATCGGGCCGCCTTGCAGTTTCAGCGCCGTGGCGTGGGCCAGCTTGGCGTCGGTCGTCACAAGCCCCACGCGCCAGCCTTGGAACTGGTCGGCCAGCACCTTGCCCAAGCTGGCATATAGCCCGTAAAGCTGCCCGGTATTGCCGATACGCCCGCCATAGGGCGGGTTGACCATGACCAGACCCGGCGCGCAATCGGGCCGGGTCAGCGCGCTGATGGGCTGGCAGGTGAAGCTGGTCCAGTCCGCCACGCCCGCGCGTTCGGCATTGGCGCGCGCGCCCTGGATCGCGCCTTGATCGCGGTCAAAGCCGAAGAAACGGGCGTCGCTAGGGCGCTGTTGTGCTGGGGCAGGGGCCAAAGCCTGCGCGCCCGCGAATTGCTCGAACGCAAAACCCCGGCCACGGCCGGGGGCCAGCCCTGCAGCGATTTCGGCGGCTTCCAGCAAAAAGGTGCCCGACCCGCACATCGGGTCCAGCACCGGCTGCGTGCCATCGAACCCCATGTCACGCAAGAACCCGGCGGCCATGGTTTCGCGCAAGGGGGCCTTGCCGGTGAACTGCTTGAAGCCGCGCTTGTGCAGCCCTTCGCCCGATGTATCGAGCGAGATCGTCGCCAGGTCATCGTCGATCCGCAGCATCACGCGCAGCCCATCCGCCGCAATGGGGGCGCCGACCTGATCGGCAATCGCGCGCTCGATCCGCTGCGCCGCCGCCTTCTGGTGGTAGATGCGCGAGCGCGTGCAGCTTGCCTCTACCCGAACGGGCACATCCGCGCGCAGCCAGTCGCCCCAGGGCAGTTTGCGCGCGCGCTTGTCCAGTTGTGCCAAATGCAGCGCGCGGAATTCGCCAATGCGCACCAACACGCGGCTGGCGATGCGGCTTTCGCGGTTGGCGCGGGCCAGCTCTGCCATGCCGCCGGTAAACTCGACACCGCCCGGCAGGGCCGTGGCGGCAGAGCCCAGCTCCCGCGCCTCTGCCAATAGCAACGGCTCCAACCCCGGCAGGCAGGCCATGAATATCTTGTAATCGTCCATGGCCCCGCACTAGGGCCAAATGCGGGCTTTGGCGAGGGGGAATGTTACCCCGCCAGCTTATCCATTTTCTGCGCCAGCATCACGTCCAGCTCGCTCAGCCCGCCCACGTCATGCGTGGTCAGCGTCACGCGCACGGTTTTATACACGTTGAACCATTCGGGATGGTGGTCCATCTTTTCCGCCACGATGGCGGCGCGGGACATCCAGCCGAACGCGTCGATGAAATTGGCGAAGGTGTAGGTTTTCTCCAACGCATCGCGGCCCTCGACCAGCGTCCAGCCATTGGCCAGAAGCGGGTCGAGGGCTGTGCGGTCGGTCAGTTTCTCTGCCATGATATCCTCTCAGGTTTTGCGGAACGGCGCGTAATTGGCCAGTGCCGACATTTCATAATCAATCGCCGCGCGCTCCTCGCGCAGGTAGCGCGCGACGGCGTCGTGAAACCCCGGTTCGGGGAAATGGTGCAACGAGTGGATTTCGCTGGGCATATAGCCGCGCGCCAGTTTGTGCGTGCCTTGCGCCCCGGCCTCGACCCGGCCCAGACCCTGCGCGATGGCGAAATCCATTGCCTGATAGTAGCACAGTTCGAAATGCAGGCAGGAATGGTCCTCGGTGCAGCCCCAGTAGCGGCCATACAGGCAATCGCGCCCGATAAAGTTCAGCGCACCCGCGATCGGGGTGCCGTCGCGTTCGGCGAGCACCAGCAGCACATCGTCGCGCATGCTGTCCTGCACGATGTCGAAAAACGCGCGTGTCAGGTAGGGCGTGCCCCATTTGCGCGCGCCGGTGTCTTGGTAGAATGTCCAGAACGCATCCCAATGCTCTGGGCGCAGATCATCGCCCGTGTAGGCGCGGATTTCGCCGCCGAAGCCTTGCGCCGTCGCGCGTTCCTTGCGGATGGTCTTGCGCTTGCGCGAGGACAGGGCGGTCAGGAAATCGTCAAAGCTGGCATAGCCGGGGTTTTCCCAGTGAAACTGCTCTGTCACCCGGTGCAAGAACCCGTGGTCTGCGCCGCGCGCGGCTTCGTCCGCCGTGCAAAACGTGACATGCGCCGAGGACAGGCGGTTTTCCTGCGCGACCTGCGCCATGGCTTGCAGAATTGCGGCAGTGCCCGGTGCCTCATACCCCGGTTTGCACAAAAAACGCCGCCCGGTGGCCGGGGTGAACGGCGCGGCGACCTGCAGCTTGGGGTAATACTGCCCGCCCGCCCGTGTATAGGCTTGGGCAAAGGCGTGGTCGAAGATGTATTCGCCTTGGGAATGCGATTTCACGTAGTGCGGCGCGACCGCGATCAGCGCGCCCTCCTGTTCGACCGTGATGTAACGCGGTTCCCACCCCGTGCCCGCGCCCACAGACCCGGACGCTTCCAGCGCGTGCAGGAAGCGATAGGTGGTGAACGGGTCCGCGGGGCGGCCTGTCGCGCCTTCCGGGCAGGCGCAAGCATCCCAATCCAGCGCCGCGATCTCGTTCAACGACGCGACAAGCGTGACCGAAAGCGCCCCGCCATCCGCCATTACAGTGCCGCCAGAAGCGCCTCGCCGCCCGAGGTCTCGCAGGTGCCGGGGTTGTCCTCTGCATGCAGCAGCTTGACCACGCCATCCTCGACCAGCATGGCGTAGCGCTTGGACCGGCCCATCAGGCCCACGGGCGGGGCGTCGAAATTCATCCCGATTTCGGCGGTGAACGCGCCGGTGCCGTCCGACAGCAGGGTCAGCCCCGCATCGCCCGCGCCCGTGGCCGTGTCCCAGGCCTGCAAGACGAACGGGTCGTTGACGGCCACGCAAATGATTTCGTCCACCCCCTTGGCCGCGAACTGGTCCTTGGTGCGGATGAAGCTGGGCACATGCGCCGAATGACAGGTCGGGGTGAACGCGCCGGGCACGGCGAAAAGCACCACTTTGCGGCCCTTGGTCAAGCTGGACAGCGCGACCTGTTCCGGCCCGTCATCGCCCATACGCGACAACGTGGCCTCTGGCAGCGTGTCACCGGTCGTGATTGTCATGGTCTGTCCCTTTCGCTTTGTTGTCTTTCCTCTACCCTCGGATATAGGATGCAGCCGCAACATGGCCAGTGGGGGCAGGATGAAGAGTATCGTCGTGGTGGGCGCGGGGCAGGCGGGGGCCTCGCTTGTGGCGCGTCTGCGCGCCAAGGGGTTCGACGGCGCGATCACCCTGCTGGGCGAGGAACCCGTGCCCCCCTACCAGCGCCCGCCCTTGTCCAAGGGCTACTTGCTTGGCGATATGGCGTTGGAGCGGTTGTTCCTGCGGCCGGAAAGCTTCTACGCCGATCAAGGGATTACCCTGCGCATGGGCGCGCGGGTGACCGGTCTGGACCGCGCCGCGAAAGCGATCATGCTGGATGGCGAAACCCTGCCCTATGACGCGCTGGCGCTGACAACCGGGTCCACCCCACGCCGCTTGCCCGCCGCGATAGGCGGCGATCTGCCCGGTGTTCATACCGTGCGCGGGCTGGCCGATGTCGATGCGATGGCACCCGAATTCCGCCAAGGCGCGCGCGTGGTCATCGTGGGCGGCGGCTATATCGGGCTGGAAGCCGCGGCGGTGGCCGCAAAGCGCGGGCTGGACGTGACCGTGCTGGAAATGGCCCCGCGCATACTGGCGCGGGTGGCGGCGCTTGAGACCGCCGAAGCCATCCATGCCCTGCATGAACAGAATGGCGTGCGCATCCTGACCGACACGGCGCTGGCGCGCATCGACGGAACCGATCGTGTGACCGGCGTCACGCTGGCCGATGGCACCGGGCTGCCTGCCGATTTCGTAATCGTCGGCATCGGCATCGCCCCCGCGACCGATCTGGCCGAAACCGCCGGGCTGACGCTGGACAACGGCATCGCCACCGACGCGCAGGGCCGCAGCAGCGACCCGGCGATCTGGGCGGCAGGCGATTGCGCGTCTTTCCCGTGGCAGGGCGGGCGGTTGCGGTTGGAAAGCGTGCAGAACGCCATAGACCAGGCCGAATGCGTGGCCGACAACATGCTGGGCGCGGGCCGCGACTATGTGCCCATGCCGTGGTTCTGGTCGGACCAATACGACATGAAGCTGCAAATCGCGGGGCTGAACGCGGGCTACACACGTGTTGTCGTGCGCGACGCGCCCGCGCGCAGCCATTGGTATTTCAAGGATGAAACGCTCATCTCTGTCGATGCGCTGGGCGATCCGCGCGCCTACATGGTCGGCAAGCGGATGATAGAGCAGGGGATCACCCCCGACCCCGCCGCGCTGGCCGATCCTGCGACAGACCTCAAGACGCTGTTGCGCGCATGAGGATCGTTGGCGGTGCTTCGCGCGGGCTGATCCTGGCCGATGTCGGCGCGGGCGACGCGGCCGCGCATTTGCGCCCGACATCGGACCGCGTGCGCGAATCCATGTTCAACTTGCTGATAAACGGGGCAAACGCGATCCCGCTGGACGGTATCCGCGTGCTGGACCTGTTCGCAGGCACCGGCGCGTTGGGGCTTGAGGCGCTGTCGCGCGGCGCGTCCTTTGCCTGCTTCATCGACGATGGCGCAGCGGCCCGCGCCCTGCTGCGCGAGAATATAGAGAAGATGCGCGCCATGGGGCGCACCAAGGTGTTCCGCCGCAACGCCACGAGTTTGGGCGCGAACCACGGCGCGGGGTTTGATCTGGTCTTCATGGACCCGCCCTATGCCAAGGGACTGGGCGGGCAGGCTTTGGCGTCCGCCGTCGCGGGCGGCTGGCTGAAGCCCGGCGCGCGCATTGTCTGGGAAGAAAGCCTGCCGCAATCCGCGCCCGACGGGTTTTCCCTGATCGACCAGCGCCGCTACGGCGACACCCATGTCACCATGTTGGAGTTTACGCCATGACCCCGCGGCTTGTGGTTTTCGACTGTGATGGTGTCGTGGTGGATTCAGAGATCATCACCAACACGTTCCTACGCGACGAGATGGCCGCGCATGGGCTGGACCTGCCTTTGGACCAGATCATGGGGCTGTTCGTCGGCGGCACGATTGCCGGGGTCGCCGTGAAGGCGCGCGAGTTGGGCGCGCGTTTGCCACAGGGTTGGGTCGAAAGCTTCTACACGCGGCTGTGCGCGCGGCTGGCGCAGGGCACGCCGATGATCGCCGGTATTGTCGGGGTGTTGGAGCGACTGGAGTCGGCAGGCATTCCCTATTGCATCGGGTCGAACGGGCGGCATGTGAAAATGCAGGCCACGCTCGGCCAGCACCCGGAACTTGCCGCTCGCTTTACGTCCAACGTCTTTGCCGCAAGCGATATCGCCCGCCCCAAACCCGCGCCCGACTTGTTCCTGCACGCGGCCGCCACGATGGGCCACCCGCCCGACGCCTGCGTCGTGATCGAGGACAGCCCCACCGGCGCGCGGGCCGCGAAAGCCGCCGGGATGCGTTGCTTCGGCTATGCGCCCGAGGGCGATGGCGCGAAACTGGCAGCAGAGGGCGCGCAGGTGTTCCGGTCGATGGATGGTTTGCCAGCTCTGTTGGGCCTGTAACATGAAAAAGGGGCGCACGCGGCGCCCCTCTTCTTTTGGTTTCCGGTCAGCTTACGCCAGATCGTAGCGATCCGCGTTCATCACCTTGACCCATGCCGCGACGAAATCCTGCACGAATTTCCCGGCATTGTCGTCTTGCGCATAGACCTCTGCGTAAGCGCGCAGGATGGAGCTGGAGCCGAACACAAGATCCGCCCGCGTGGCGGTGAACTTTGCCTGTCCCGTTGCACGGTCCTGCAATTCGTAGGAATTGCGGCCCTTGGGTTCCCATTTCAGGCCCATATCGGTCAGATTGACGAAGAAATCAGTCGTCAGCGCGCCAACGCGGTCGGTAAAGACGCCATGCGCCGTGCCGCCGTGGTTGGTGCCCATCACGCGCAGACCGCCCAGCAGGCAGGTCATTTCATGCGCCGTCAGGCCCATGAGTTGTGCGCGGTCCAGCATCATTTCCTCGGCAGAGACGACGTAGTCCTTCTTCATCCAGTTGCGGAAACCATCGGCGACGGGTTCCAGCCACTTGAAGCTGCCGGCATCGGTCATCTCGTCGGTGGCATCGCCGCGACCCGGCGCAAAGGGCACCTCGATGTCGAACCCGGCAGCTTTCGCAGCCTGTTCCACACCGACATTCCCGGCCAGCACGATCACATCGGCCACAGATGCACCGGTTTCCGCCGCGATCGGTTCCAGCACCGCCAGCACGCGGGCCAGACGCTCGGGCTCGTTGCCCGCCCAATCCTTCTGCGGGGCCAGACGAATGCGCGCGCCGTTGGCGCCGCCGCGATAATCCGACTGGCGGAAGGTGCGGGCGCTGTCCCATGCGGTGGCGACCATGTCACCAAGGGGCAAACCGCTATCCGCGATCTTGGCTTTCACGGCGGCGACATCATAACCCGTGTTGCCAGCCGGAACCGGGTCTTGCCAGACCAGCACTTCGGTGGGCGCGTCTTTGCCGATATAGCGCTCCTGCGGGCCCATGTCGCGGTGGGTCAGCTTGAACCACGCGCGGGCGAAGGCATCGTCAAACGACGCCGGGTCAGCCATGAACTTTTCGCAGATGGCGCGGTAGGCCGGGTCCATCTTCATGGCCATGTCGGCATCGGTCATGATCGGGTTGTAGCGGATGGACGGGTCTTCCACGTCGACCGGCTTGTCCTCTTCGGCGATGTCGATGGGTTCCCACTGCCATGCGCCAGCCGGGGATTTCTTCAATTCCCACTCATAGCCGAAGAGCAGCTTGAAATAGCCCATGTCCCATTTCGTGGGGTGGGTGGTCCAAGCACCTTCAATGCCCGACGTCACGGCATCACGGCCCACGCCGCGTGACTTGTGGTTCAGCCAGCCAAGCCCGCCTTCTTCCAGCGCGGCACCTTCGGGGGCCGGACCAAGATTTTCGGCGCGGCCATTGCCGTGGCATTTACCAACGGTGTGGCCACCGGCGGTGAGCGCAACGGTTTCCTCGTCATTCATGGCCATGCGGGCGAAGGTTTCGCGCACTTGACCTGCGGTTTTCAGCGGGTCGGGCTGGCCGTTCACGCCCTCGGGGTTGACGTAGATCAGCCCCATCTGCACCGCGGCCAGCGGGTTTTCCATGGTCGAGGCGTCCTCGACATTGTCATAGCGCTCATCCGACGGGGCCAGCCATTCGCGCTCGGACCCCCAGTAGACGTCTTTTTCAGGCCCCCAGATATCTTCGCGCCCCAGCGAGAAGCCGAATGTTTTCAGGCCCATATCCTCATAGGCGACGGTGCCCGACAGGATAATCAGGTCGGCCCAGCTAATCTTGTTGCCGTATTTCTTCTTCAGCGGCCACAACAGGCGGCGCGCCTTGTCCAGGTTGGTGTTGTCGGGCCAGCTATTGAGCGGGGCGAAGCGGATGTTGCCGGTCCCGGCACCGCCACGGCCATCCTGCACGCGGTAGCTGCCAGCCGCATGCCATGCCAAGCGAATCATCAGGCCGCCATAATGGCCCCAGTCGGCCGGCCACCAGTCCTGGCTTTCGGTCAACAGCGCTTTCATGTCGGCTTTCAGTGCGTCGTAATCCAGCTCCTTGACCACGTCGCGATAGCTGACATCGCCCATCGGGTTGGTCTTGGTGTCGTGCTGGTGCAGAATGTCCAAGTTCAGCGCCTTGGGCCACCAATCCATCACCTGTGTGCCGGATGTGGTCATTGCACCATGCATGACCGGGCATTTGCCTGCGTTATCAGATCCGTCCATGTTTCCCTCCAGGATTTACATCTGGAATGGGTTTAACATAGCGGCGCAATCAGGAATAGTTTTTTATACTGATATC
>JAAAPG010000131.1 GCA_009908405.1 Alphaproteobacteria bacterium
AGGCGCTTGGCACGAACATCGCCCGCACTGAACGCGACGCCGCTGAACGCGCGCTTCTGACCGCGGCACAAGAGGTTGCGCGCGCCACTGCACAGGTCGATCAAGCGCAGGCGCAACTGGACAACCATTTGCTGCGCGCGCCGATGGCTGGAACCGTGCTGGCGCTGACTGTCGAGCCGGGGCAAACCATCGACACGTCGACCGTGCTGATGACCATCGCGAACTTGGACCAGTTGATCGTCGAGACCAATGTGGACGAAGCTTATGCCATGCAGATCAAAGCTGGCCAATCTGCTATCTTGCAACTCTCTGGCGAGGCCAACACGCATCCGGGGAAGGTCAGCTTTGTGTCGCAACAGGTCGATGCAGACACCGGTGGGTTAGCGGTAGAGCTATCCTTCGAGAGCCCGATACACGCGCCTGTCGGGCTGACGGTCAGCACAAACATCGTGGTCGATGAACGGCAGGACGCGATCACCGCGCCGAGGACCGCCATCGACAGAGATGCTGTTTTCGTCGTGACCGATGGCATTGCCTCACGCCGCCCCGTGAGCGTGATCGACTGGCCCGCCGCACGGCTGATCGTGACCGATGGGCTGGAACCGGGAGATGTTCTGGTTCTAGATGCCGCCGCTGTGACAGACGGGCAGGCGGTCAGGGTTCTGGTGCCCTGATGCTTTACGGGCTCAAGATCGCGACTCGCTACCTGACCGCCAGCAAGGCGCAGACGGCGCTTCTGGTGCTGGGTGTGGCTGTGGGGGTGTTCATCTTTGTCTTCATGTCGGCGCTCATCGGCGGGCTGGCAGAGTTCATCCTGTCACGCACCGTTGGCGATATAAGCCATATCACGATCGAAGCCGATGATCCGGATCCGCCAGTGCTGATCCAACGCGACGGTCATGTTCTGGCAGTTATCGAACGCGGCCGCACCCGAACCGCGACCCTGCCCGATGCTGCGACCTATCTGCCCCTGATAGAGAAGGTGCCAGGCGTCGTCGCGGTGTCGCCTCAGATCGGCGGGGCTGGGTTCCTCGCACGCGGCGCACAGGTGGCGCAAGTCAGCGTCACAGGGCTGGAACCCGGGCGCGAATCGGCAATCCTGAATTTGCGCGGCTACATTGTGGAAGGCTCTGAGCGGCTAGGTTCGGGCATCGTTGTGCTGGGTGAGACGCTTGCCGATGATCTGTCGCTGAAGCTGGGCCAAACGTTGCGCCTGCAATCCTCGATCGGGGCGTCGGCGGTTCTGACGGTGGGCGGCATTTACAGCACCGGAAACGGGATGATCGACGCCAGCAGCGTCTATGTCAGCCTGCCGACCGCGCGCACGTTGTTCGCTCTGCCGCAAGGTGTCACACGGATCGAGATCAAGCTGTCGGACCTGAACGCGGCCGACGCCACGGCCCGGCGGATCGCGGCCCTTACCGGGCTTGATGCAGTGCCTTGGACCGACGGTGCCGAGCAATTGATGGAGGCGCTGAATGCGCAGGCGCAGACCGGGTATTTCCTGAAGACCTTCGCGCTTATCACAATCGTGATCGGTGTCGCCTCGGCATTGCTTCTGTCCACCTATCGCCGCCGCCCGGAGATTGGGATCATGCGGGCGATGGGGGCGGGACGGGGCTTTGTGATCTTTGTCTTTGTCACTCAAGGGGCGTTGGTCGGACTGCTGGGCGGCCTGTCGGGTGCGGCGCTGGGTTATCTTGCGCTGCTACCCTTCCCCTCGCGCGATGCTTTCGAGGCGGGCACGTTGCCGATGGACATCACCCAAGGCTCTTACGGGCTGGCCATTACACTGACGGTGATCGGGGCGGTCCTTGCGTCTATCCTGCCCGCGCGGTCGGCAGCGCGGGTTGATCCTGTCACGGCGATCGGGCAATGACCGCGTTGCTGGCGGTTTCGGACCTGACCAAGACCTTCGGGTCGGGCGAGGCGGAAACCCGCGTTCTGCGCGGCCTGTCCCTGGCCCTTGCAGCGGGCGAGATGGCCGCCCTGCTGGGCCCGTCCGGGTCGGGAAAGAGCACGCTTCTGACCATTCTGGGCACATTGATGAAGCCGACATCGGGCCGCTATACCATGCTGGGGCAGGATCTGGTGGCAGCCGATGACCGCGCACTGACAGAATTTCGCAACCGCCATATCGGGTTCGTATTCCAGTTCCACAACCTGTTGCCCGATTTCACGGCGCTGGAGAACGTGGTTTTCCCCACCGCCGTGCGCGAGGGGCGCGAGACGGCGCAGGCCAGAGCACGGGGGCGCGACCTGCTTGTGCGCATGGGGCTTGAAGCGCGGGTCGATTTCCCTTCGGCAAACCTGTCCGGTGGCCAGAAACAACGCGTCGCCGTGGCGCGCGCGCTGATGAATCGGCCTGAACTGGTGCTGGCCGACGAACCCACCGGCAACCTCGACCGCGACTCGGCCATGCAGGTGATGGACCTGATCGCGGAAATCAACCGTGAGGAAGGCACGACCTTCCTGATCTCCACCCATGACGAGAAAATAGCGGGGCTGTGCCGCCGACAGATCGTTGTGGGGGATGGGGTGGTGACGGGGTGAGGGTAGGGCTGCTATGCGGACTATTCCGCCGTTCGGCGCAGAACTTCCAAAGTCGGCTGTGTTTCTGCGCTATAGTTACTTCGGCGGCATAAGGAAGAAGGCAGGAATACGACTTGACCCAATCTCTTAACCGGCTTTTGGAGCGGCAAATCCTGAAAGCCCTCGCAGAGGGCAAATTATGCGGCCTTGAAGGCGAGGGGAAACCACTGCCCGACCGTTCGGGCGAAGCGTTTACCGATATGGCGACAGCAGTGGCGGTTCGCATAATGGCCGAAGCGGGCACACTGCCCGAAGAGTTCAAAATCAAGAAGCTGCTGGGGGCAGCGAAGCAAAGCTACAGTGAAGCAGAGGGCGATGATGCCAAACGCGTTGCAATGGCCCTGATCGCTGACCTGCAGCAACGCTACAACACCGCCGTAGAGTCAAGACGGCGGTTTATGAGAAGTTAGCCCCCTCTACTCCGTTGCAACCCCGTCAAACGCTTCGTGCTGCGCGTCCGCCTCGGCCTTGGTTTTCCGCGTCACGCCGTCCAGATGTTCCGGCGGGCCATAGAGCGTATAGACCCGCAGGATCTTGTCGCCGGAATTGGTCAGGTTATGCGCCGCGCCGGCTGGCACGATCACGCAATCCCCGCTTTTGACCTTGTGCGCCACCCCATCGATCGAAGCGAGGCCCTTGCCCTGTTCGATGCGGAAGAACTGGTCATGGGTTTCATGGGTTTCGACCCCGATATCTTGCCCGGGCTTCAACGCCATCAGCACCAGTTGCAGGTGATGCCCGGTATAAAGCACCTTGCGGAAATCGTTATTGTCCTCGGTCAGCGTTTCGATATCTGCGATATAGCCCTTCATGTCGATCTCCTGATGTGTTGGGAACATGGCCGCTGCCAATGCGTATCGGACAAATTCGCCCGCGCTGTGCTAATCTAGATCAGTCAACTGGCGTGCATCTTGGGCGACACTCCGACCAACAGGAGTGTCCATGGCAAAAGCATCCACGATTGGTCTGGTCCATGCCGTGCGCGGTGCGGTTGTCGATGTGCGCTATGGCGGCGGCGAGTTGCCTGCGCTTAACGAGGCCCTTATCGTCGAATGGGACCAGCCAGACGCGCTCATCCTCGAAGTGCAAAGCCATCTTGACCGCGCGACGCTGCGGGCCGTGGCCCTTCAGGCGACTGCCGGATTGGCGCGCGGGGTCTCGGTGCGCGCCACCGGTGCGCCGGTGATGGTGCCGGTGGGCCGCGCGGTTCTGGGCCGTCTGCTGGATGTCACCGGCGCGCCGCGCGATCTGGGCGATGCGTTGCCGCCCGACACGCCGCGCCGGTCGATCCATGCCGCGCCGCCGTCGCTGGCCGCGCAAGGTGCGACGACCGAGGTGTTCGAGACGGGGATAAAAGTGATCGACCTGCTGACGCCAATGGCCCAAGGGGGCAAGGCCGCGATGTTCGGGGGTGCGGGCGTGGGCAAGACCGTGCTGGTAATGGAACTTATTCATGCGATGGTCCAGAATTACGATGGCATTTCGGTGTTTGCAGGCATCGGCGAACGCTCGCGCGAGGGGCATGAACTGCTGACCGAGATGAAGACCTCCGGCGTGCTGCCCGGCACGGTGCTGGTCTACGGACAGATGAATGAACCCCCCGGGGCCCGCTGGCGGGCGCCGCTGACCGCTCTGACCATTGCCGAGTATTTCCGCGATACGCGTCATCGCAACGTGTTGCTACTGATGGACAACGTCTTTCGCTATGTGCAGGCCGGGGCCGAGGTGTCGAGCTTGCTGGGCCGTTTGCCGTCGCGCGTTGGGTATCAGCCGACGCTGGCCACCGAAGTGGCGGGGTTGCAAGAACGCATCGCCTCTGTTGCGGGGGCGGCGGTAACATCCATTCAGGCGGTTTATGTGCCCGCAGACGATTTTACCGATCCGGCCGTCACCACGATCTCGGGTCATATGGATTGCGTGATCGTGCTAAGTCGCGCCTTGGCAGGGCAGGGGTTCTACCCGGCGATAGACCCGCTGGCTTCGTCATCCACCTTGCTCGATCCGGCACTGGTGGGGGCAGATCACCACGCCATCGCGAGCGAGGTGCGCAAGACGCTGGCGCGCTTCGCCGAATTGCAGGACATAATCTCGCTTCTAGGGATCGACGAATTGGGCACGGCTGACAAGCGCATCGTGGCGCGCGCCCGGCGCTTGCAAAGGTTTCTGACGCAGCCTTTCGCCGTGACCGAGGCCTTTACTGGAATGCCGGGCAAAACGGTCGCGCGGGCCGATACGCTGGCAGGGTGCCGTGCGATCCTTGATGGTGCGGCGGATGATTTGGACGAAAGCGCGCTTTACATGGTCGGCACATTGGATGACGCCCGCGCAAAGCAGGTTGCCGCATGAGCCCAACACTGCCTTTGACCATCCTCACCCCGTTATCGGTGGTCGTCAAGGAACCGGCGCTGAGCTTGCGGGCCATGGATGCCAGCGGCAGCTTCGGTGTGTTGCCTGGACATGCCGATTTCCTGACGCGGCTGGCGCTGTCCGTGGTCTCCTGGACAACAGGCGAGGGCGCGGCACGGTTCTGCGCGGTGCGTGGCGGCGTGCTGACCGTGACGGCGGGCCGGGTGGCTATCGCCACCCGCGAGGCGGTGGTGGGCGACGATCTGGGCAGGCTGGATCGCGACGTGCTGGCGCTCTTCCGCGCTGAAGAGGATGCAGACCGTGTCGAGCATACCGAAAGCACGCGCCTGCATCTGTCCGCCATGCGGCAGATGATGGCGCGGTTGCAGCGCAAGCCCGGAGGACAAGTGGAATGACCAAACCGGACGAAACCGACCCTCTGATCCACGAGGTCCACCGCCAGCAGGCCCGCCGCGCCGCCTTTGCCCGTGACGGCGAGCCGTCAGTGGGGCGGCGCTTGGCGCAGATCGGCGTTCTCGGTTGGATCATCGTGGCCCCAATGCTGCTCGGTATCTACGTGGGACGTTGGCTGGATGTGCGGTTCGACAGCGGCTTGTTCTGGACCGCGCCGCTGCTTCTGGTCGGGCTTGGCTTCGGAAGTTGGTTCGCTTGGCGCTGGATGGGCAGCGCATGAGCGATGTGTTTATCCTCATCTTATGCCTTGGTGGCGGTGTGGCGCTGGGGCTGGTCTATTTCCGATTGGTCAGGGTCAGCTTGGACCTCATGCTTGGCATCGGGCGCGGCGGGTTGTGGCAAGGTCTTGCCCTGAGCGCGGCGCGTTTGCTGGTTCTAGCTGCGGTGCTGACATTCGCCGCTTTCCAAGGAGCGGGGCCGCTTTTGGCGGTGGCCCTTGGCTGGCTGATCGGGCGTTTTGCCGTCTTGCGGGGGGCAACCTGATGGACAGTCCGCTGCTCTCTGAACCCCTGTTTCTGCTCGGCCCTGTGCCGATCATGGTATCGGTGGTAGTGACATGGGCAATCATGTCGGTTCTGGCATTTATGGCCATGTTACTAAGCCGCCGCCTGACGCAAGTTCCGTCACGGGTTCAGGCCGCTGCGGAACTGCTGGTGATCACAGTCGACAGGCAAATCCATGACGTGACGGGGGCTGCACCTGCGCCCTACCGCGCCTTCATCGGCACGCTCTTTGTCTTTATCCTGATCGCAAACTGGTCGTCGCTGATCCCCGGCATCGGCCCGCCGACGGCAACGATGGAGACGCCGGCGGCGCTAGCGCTCATCGTGTTCCTGTCGATCATCTTTTTCGGCATACAGGGCGGGGGTTTGGGTGGGTTCCTGCGCGGCTTTGCCCGCCCCAACCCGGTGATGATCCCATTGAACATGCTCGAAAGCCTGACGCGCAGCTTTTCGATGTTCGTGCGCCTGTTCGGCAACGTGATGAGCGGGGTCTTCGTGATCGCCATTGTCGGCTCGCTGGCGGCCTTGCTGGTGCCAATCCCGCTCATGGCACTCGACCTGCTGACGGGGGCCGTGCAGGCCTACATCTTTGCGATCTTGTCGATCGTTTTCATCACATCTGCCGTCGAAAAGGGCAAATCCCCTCCCAAAAAGGACTCCTGAATGGATTACGAAAGCATCATTAGCTTGGTCAGCATCTTTGGCGCGGCCTTTGCGGTCTCCTTTGGCGCGCTTGGCCCCGCGCTTGCTGAGGGCCGGGCGGTCGCTGCCGCCATGGATGCCATCGCCCGCCAGCCCGAGGCGGCGAACACCATCTCGCGCACATTGTTCGTGGGGCTTGCGATGATAGAGACGACTGCGATCTACTGCCTTGTCATCGCGCTCTTGCTGCTCTTTGCCAACCCGATGATGCCATGAGCTTTGATCTTTGGACGCTTGGGTTTCAGGCGGTCAATGTCCTTGTCCTGATCTGGCTGTTGCAACGGTTTTTCTGGACCCCCGTCGCCGCCATGATCGTCGCCCGGCAGGCATCGGCGCAGAAGACGCTGGACAGCGCAGCGGCAGAGCGCGCCAAGGCTGCGGCGGAATTGGCCGAAATCGCTGCGACCCGTGCAGCGCTTCAGGACGAACGGCGCGCGATACTGGACGCCGCGCGCGCAGAGGCGGAAGCCGCCCGCGACAGCCTGCTGGAAGACGCGCGCGCCGCGGCGCAGGTGCTGCAAGACACCGCCAAGGCGGGCCGCGTCCGCGCTGCCGAGACGCTCAAGAACACCGCCATCGCAGAGGCGCAGGGGCTGGCCGTGACAATCGCCGGTAGGCTGATGGCGCGGTTGGACGGTTCTGGCACCGATGCCGCCTTTCTGGGCTGGCTGGCAGAGGGGTTGGCCACCTTGTCTGATACGGACCGCAAGGCATTGACAGGTGCCACGATCACGGTTGTCCGCGCGAAAGACACCGACATTGCCGCACAGGCCCGGCTCACAGAAATCATTGCCGGGGCGCTGGGGACAACGCCCGACCTGTCGTTTCGCACCGATCCCGACTTGATCGCAGGTCTTGAACTGCATGCGCCCCATGTCACGTTGCGCAATTCATGGCGGGCCGATCTGGACCGTATCGCTGCCGCTTTAGCCGACAAGGACGCAGTGTCCGATGCCGCATGACATCGCATGGCAGCATGACGCGGCCAAGCGTGTGGCGGCGACAGCACTTGGCCCATGTGCCGAGCATCGGGGACGGGTCGAAGAGACCGGCGATGGCGTTGCCATGATCTCGGGGCTACGGAATGCCCGGCTAGATGAGCTGTTGCGCTTTGACAGCGGTGCGGTTGGCTTTGCACAGGTGCTAGAGCCGGACCAGATCGGTTGTGTTCTGCTTGATGAAGCACCCGGCCTTCAGGCGGGCGATGCGGTGCGCGGCACCGGCGACGTGGTGCGCGTACCGGTGGGCGCGGGCCTATTGGGCAGGATCGTAGACCCGCTGGGCCGCCCGCTGGACGGGAAGGGGCCAGTTCAGAGCGCATCCCTTTTGCCCATCGAACGAAATGCCCCCGGCATTATCGAACGCGACCTGGTCACAGACCCTGTGCAGACAGGTGTTCTGGTGGTGGATACCCTGTTCGCCCTTGGCCGGGGCCAGCGCGAATTGATCATTGGCGACCCGGCCACCGGCAAAACGACTCTGGCCATTGACACGATCATTGCCCAACAACACAGCGACCTGGTTTGCATCTATGTCGCAGTGGGGCAGAAAACCTCTGCCGTGCGCCGCGCCGTGGATGCTTTGCAGACCCATGCCGCGTTTGACCGCTGCATCGTCGTGGTCGCAGGATCGGCCACGCCGCCCGGCCTGCAATGGATCGCGCCTTTCGCGGGGATGACCATGGCCGAGCATGTTCGTGACGCTGGCGGGCACGCCCTGATCGTGATCGACGACCTGAGCAAACATGCGGCAACTCATCGCGAGATTGCCCTGCTGACGCGCCAGTCGCCGGGGCGCGAGGCCTATCCGGGCGATGTGTTCTATATCCATGCCCGCCTGCTGGAACGTGCGGCCAAGCTGTCTGCCGCAAAAGGGGCCGGGTCGCTGACCGCGCTGCCGATTGCCCAGACCGAGGCGGGCAATCTTGCGGCCTATATTCCGACCAACCTGATCTCGATCACCGACGGACAGATCGTGCTGGATGCCGCCCTGTTCCAACAGGGGCAGAAACCCGCCGTCGATGTAAGCGTGTCAGTCAGCAGGGTGGGCGGAAAGACGCAGGCCCCGGCCTTGCGCGACGCGGCGAAATCCCTTCGGCTCGACTATGCGCAATTTCTGGAGATGGAGGTGTTCACCCGTTTTGGTGGCGTGATAGAGCCGCGCGTGCAGGCGCAATTGACACGCGGAGCGCGGCTGCGCGCGGTTCTGCGCCAAGACCAGCACGCGCCGCTGCGGTTGATCGACGAGGTTGCGCTGGTGCTGGCGGTGCAGAAGGGCGTTCTTGATGCGCTTACACCCAAGGCGGTTGACGCCTTTCGAGACGGCCTCGCCGGAGCGCTGGACACGCAACTTGCCGACCTGCTGGCCCGTGTCGAGGCGACGGGCATCTTGTCAGATGCCGACCATGCCGCGTTGCTGGAACTGCTTCAAAAACGGGCCGCCCCTGATGGCTGACGCCGCACTTACCGACCGAATTGACGGCATCGCACAACTGGGCAGCGTGGTGCGGGCGATGACCGGCATCGCGGGCGCGCGGGCGCGCACGGGCCGGGCGCAAGTCATGGCAGTCGACGCCTATGCCGAGAAGATGGTCGCCGCTTATGCGCAGGTTGCAAGCAGCCCAGATATGCCGCTTGCCGGCATGCGGCCCGCGCTTGTCCTATTCTGCGCCGAACAGGGCTTTGTCGGGGCCTATTCGGAACGTGTTCTGGACGCGGCGGATACGGAAAACGCGGATCTGTTCGTGATTGGCAGCCGAGGTGCCGCGATCGCCGAGGCGCGCGGTCTGATCCCTGTCTGGTCTGCCCCGTTGCCCGCGCGCTCCGCCAGCGTGCCGAAATTCGCCGACCGGGTTCTGGCGGCGGCCTTGGCGCAAGGCAAGCTGCGTCCTGTCGGCGTGGTTCACACGATCTGGAGCAAGGGGCAGGCGCAGGTCACGCAGTACGCGCTTTATCCCTTTGTGCCGCAGCCCGCCGAAACCCAGCGGCCCAGCCCGCTTCACAACATTGGCCTTGGCGATTTGGTGGCGGATATCGCGCTGGATCGGCTGCATGCCGATATGACCCGTGCCGCCCTGCATGCGTTCGCCGCCGAGAACGAGGCCCGCATGGCCGCCATGTCGGCCGCCTCACGCCAGATCGAAGAAGAGCTTGAGCGCCTCAATGCGCAGGCCCGCCGCGACAGGCAGGAAACCATTACTGCCGAGATCATAGAGATCGCGTCAGGAGCCTTGGCGGCGGGATGATGTCGCAAAAACCGCGCGCCACCTAACCTGCGTCAGCTTGGCCCGGATGGCACTTGGCTAGACTCAGCCCATAACCAAACCAAGGAGTGTTGGTCCGATGCCAGCCACCAAGCAAACGGGGTTTCGTTTCCCCTCTGCCTTTACCATCCTGTTCGCATTGATCGTGTTGATGGCCGCGCTGACATGGATCATTCCCGCGGGGCAATATGATCGCGTCGCCTCGGAAGCCTTGGGCAAGGACGTTCCTGTCGCCGGTAGCTATGCCCCGACAGAGGCCAATCCGCAGGGGCTGTTCGATGTGATACTTGCGCCTATCGCGGGCTTTTACGACCCAATGTCCTATGCAGCCCGCGCTATCGACGTGTCCCTTTTCGTGCTGATCATCGGCGGTTTCATCGGCGTTGTCACCGCGACAGGGGCCATTGATGCCGGTATCGCCCGGGCCATGCTCCGCCTGAAGGGGCGCGAGAAATGGATGATCCCGATCCTTATGGCGCTGTTCGCGCTTGGCGGCACGACCTATGGCATGGCCGAAGAAACGCTGGCCTTCTATGTCCTGCTGATCCCGGTGATGATTGCCGCCAAATACGATGCGCTGACAGCTGTAGCGGTCATCCTGCTGGGGGCCGGGGTCGGTGTGCTTGGCTCGACAATCAATGCGTTTTCGACCGTCATCGCCTCGGATGCGGCTGGCGTCACTTTTGCTGATGGCCTGCTATTGCGGCTGGGCATCCTTCTGGTCTGCTTTGCCGTCACGGTTGCGTTTGTCATGCGGTATGCCGCGCGGGTGCGGGCCGATCCGACGGCATCGCTCGTCTACGACAAAAAGGCTGCGAACGAGGCGCATTTCTTGTCCGACGCTTTGGGCGAGACGGTGGCCTATACCGGCCTGCACAAGATCGTGCTCGGTCTTTTTGCGCTGACCTTTGCCGTGATGATCTGGGGCGTGTCCCTCGGTGGCTGGTGGATGGCGGAAATGAGTGGGCTGTTCCTTGCCGCAGCCATCGCGATCGGCATCGTTGCGCGGCTGGGCGAGGGTCGGCTTGTCGACGCCTTCGTCGGCGGCGCGCGCGACCTGTTGGGTGTGGCGCTGATCATCGGGCTGGCACGCGGCATCGTGGTGGTGATGGATGCGGGATTGATAACAGACACCATCCTGCACGCGGCGGAAACCAGCGTGGCGGGATTGTCGCAGACCGCGTTCATCCTTGTCATCTACTGGATCGAGGTCGGGCTATCGTTTTTCGTGCCCTCGACCTCTGGCCTGGCGGTGCTGTCCATGCCGATCCTTGCACCCGTCGCCGATTTCGCCGGCGTGAAGCGTGAACTTGTGGTCACCGCCTTTGCCACAGCCAGTGGTATCGTCAACCTGATCACGCCAACCTCTGCCGTTGTCATGGGCGCGCTGGGTATTGGCCGCGTGCCCTATGAACGCTGGCTTCGCTTCATCTGGCCGCTGTTGCTTGTCCTCACCCTAGTCATCATGGCCGCCCTTGCAATGGCCGTCACTTTTGGAGCTGCGCCATGACCCTGACATACGGTGTTCATTCCGAAGCGGGCCAGTTGCGCCGCGTCATGCTACACAGGCCCGGTCTGGAAATGGCGCGGCTGACACCAGCCAATGCCGAGAGCCTACTGTTCGACGATGTGCTCTGGGTGAAACAGGCACGGATCGACCATATGGCCTTTGTCGACGCCCTGCGCGAACGCGGCGTGGAAGTGGTGCTTCTGCGCGAGATGCTGGAAGCGGTGCTAGCCGATCCGAAGGCCCGGCGTTGGTTGCTTGATGCGCGGATCAACGACAATTCCGTCGGTATTGGGCTTGCCGATGACCTACATGCCTGCCTGATGGAACTGCCCGCCAATGCGTTGACCCATATCCTGATCGGGGGAATGAGCCGGGCAGAACTGCCGATTGCCTCGGCGGGGGTCGTAGCCCCAATGCTTCGGGACGAGGATTTCTTGCTGGCCCCAATGCCCAACACCATTTTCACCCGGGACAGCTCCTGCTGGGTCTATGGGGGCGTCACGCTGAACCCGATGTTCTGGCCCGCACGACGGCTGGAGACGCTCAATCTGGCTGCGATCTACAAGTTCCACCGCGATTTCAAGGACGCCGATTTTCCCATCTGGTATGGCGATCCGATGGTGGATCATGGCGCGGCAACGCTGGAAGGCGGCGATGTGATGCCCATTGGTAACGGGATTGTGCTGGTCGGCATGGGGGAGCGCACGACGCCGCAGGCAGTGGGGCAACTGGCCCAAGCGCTGTTCGCGGGTGGTGGCGCCGAGCGTTTGATCGCCTGCCAGTTTCCACGCGCGCGGTCGTCTATGCATCTGGATACTGTCTTTACTTTTTGCGACCGCGATCTTGTGACGGTCTTTGCAGAGGTGACGGATGCGATCCAGACCTATTCCCTACGGCCAAATGAAAAGGGCGGCGTGGCCGTGACAGCGGAAAAGGGGGGTTTCTTGGAAGTGGTGGCCGAAGCCCTTGGCGTGAAAAAGTTTCGCACGGTGCCCACCGGTGGCGATACCTACGAATCCCAACGCGAACAATGGGATGACGCCAATAATCTCTTGTGCATCAGCCCCGGCGTGGTTGTCGGCTATGAGCGCAACACTCATTCCAACACGCTTCTGCGCAAGGCCGGTGTCGAAGTCATTACCATCTCTGGTGCCGAACTGGGTCGCGGGCGCGGCGGGTCGCATTGCATGACCTGCCCGCTGATCCGCGACGCTATTTGAAAGGACGAATCCATGCCACTAAACCTACATGGCCGCAGTTTCCTGAAACTGATGGATTTTTCGCCCGATGAAGTGCGCTTTCTGCTCGATCTGGGCAGAAACCTGAAAATTGCCAAAGCTACTGGAACGGAACATCGCTTGCTGGCTGGCAAGAATATTGCCCTCATCTTCGAAAAGGACAGCACACGCACGCGCAGTGCTTTTGAGGTGGCTGCCTTCGACCAAGGCGCACATGTTACCTATCTTGGCCCCTCGGGCAGCCATATCGGCAGCAAGGAAACGATGAAGGACACCGCCCGCGTGTTGGGACGGTATTACGACGCCATAGAATACCGTGGTTTCGGGCAGGATGATGCCGAAGTGCTTGCCGACTTCGCGGGTGTGCCGGTCTATAACGGGCTGACGGATGAATTTCATCCCACCCAGATCCTTGCCGATCTGATGACGATGCGCGAATACACCCATAAACACCTATCGGACATTGCGTTTTGCTTCATTGGCGATACGGGCAGTAATATGGGCACATCCTTGATGGTGGGGGCCGCCCTGATTGGCATGGATATCCGCTTATGTGGCCCGCAAAGCCTGTGGCCTGACCCCATCC